>QKFK01000168.1 GCA_003252195.1 Rhodospirillales bacterium | reverse complement strand
ATTATTCTTAAACAAATTTGCAAACAAAGCTCAAGAAGTGAGACTGTAACCAACATCATGGTTTGTTATGCAATATTCTTCATCATATTAAACATATTAAAACTCCATGGCGTAGAAATATTATCTATGTATTAGCGCATACCCACATTAACGATAAGACAGTTAAATATTTGAGGGTTTTATCGCCTTAAAATTATGAGTTTTAGGTTTGTGGCAGCAGAAATGTACAAATAGTATATGAGTAAGCCACAAGTGATTAAACAACATTACAATTCTGGAATTTTATTGTTATATATTAGGAGTTAAAGAGTGTTTTAGCACAGCGTACAACATGTACGTGAGCACAAAACATCTCGCATAAACGACACTATAGATGCCACATGTAATCAGAGAATTTTAGGTAATAAATGCTAGGAGTTTGAGGTTGCGATAGCGGAATGTACAAGTAGTACATGAGCAAAGCACAACCGATTAAACGACAACGCAGATATACCTAAAAACACTGATTAGTCGTCGGGGCGCTCAGTAAATGTAGTCACAACATATTTTGCTGAGCTTGATGGAGAATCTACTAGCACCTCAAAGCTTGTGCTCATTCCTGGGGCCACAAAATCTACTGGAGGGAACACCTTAGTCTCTTGGACTACATTTGCGTTATCATCTACTAATTTTACCAATATCATTGGTATTTCGCGTTGTATTTCAGAAGCATTTACGACAAATCCTTTTATCTCTAACTTTCTGACATAATCTTGCTCTACTTCTCTACGAGTTATGTTTTTAAACTCTAAGCCCTCTCCCGGGATAACAGAGCGAATATGCAATATTTTATAGACATGCTTCATAAAAGGCATCGCCCTAGTTATTGGGTATCTGGCAAAATAAAACACAGATAAAAACAGAGTTAATGAAGCCACAATAATTATTGAGCGGAGGTTGCGTAGTTTGGAATTATCAATTGAAAAAGGGTCTTTACCTTTAAATATCTCAGGCATTTCCTCAATAGTATCATCTACAGCAGGTGATTTGGGCGCGAGCGGATTATCTGCCTCTGGTGGAGGAGGTGCTGGCGTGTCAAACAAACCATCTACTGCATCTTGTGATAAACCTTCATCATCTGCTTTTGCTTCTTCTTTTTTTGGTGCTGGCGTGTCAAACAAACTATCTACTGCATCTTGTGACAAGCCATCGGCTTCTTCCTCGGCTTTTGGCGCTTCTTTCTTTGGCGCTGGTGTATCAAACAAGCTATCTACAGCATCTTGAGATAAGCCATCGGCTTCTTCTGCTTTGGGCTCTTCTTTCTTTTTTGGAGCAGGTGTGTCAAACAAGCTATCTACAGCATCTTGAGACAAACCCTCGGCTTCTTCCTCGGCTTTTGGCGCTTCTTTAGGTTTAGGAGCTTCTTTTTTGGGCTCTGGTTTTGGGGTAGCTGTTTTTTCTGGCTTTGGCGCAGGCTTTGGCGCTTCTACTTTTGTTTCTTTTTTAGGTGTTGGCTTAGGTTGAGCAGTGGGCGCAACAGGCTGTTTTGCAGCATTTTGGGCCGCTTTAGCTTGATCTTCACGCATTCTTTTGATGTCAGCAGGCTTAGCCGCATGAGCGATACTTGCAAACCAAATATGTCCGCATTTTGCACAACGAAGCTTACGCCCTTCTGTTCCCAGAGCTTCTTTTGGTACTTTAAAACACGTTCTGCACTTAGGGCAAACTACATACATTAGTTAATATATCCACCACCACACTTTAGACTAACCAAGAATTTAACTTGATTAACAAAAAAACAAAAGCAAAAAACCAATATTTAACAATATTAGCACCTAAAAGATAAAAAATTATAAAAATAATTAGCAATAATTTTACTTAAATGGGTGCAATCTGTATCTTATGTTATATATTCATATAGATAATTATTTGTCAAAATAGCAGAGGAATAAATTGGCTAACTTTTCTCCAATCACCCCAGGTGTTGTTACATTCGAAAGCGTAGGCTTAAGATATGACAAAAGCTCTGAGGTGTTAAAAGATATAAATTTCTCATTAAGAGCAGGCTCTTTCCATTTTTTAACCGGAAAAAGTGGTGCAGGTAAATCATCTTTATTAAGCATGATTTATTTAGCACAACGCCCTACTCGAGGCCAAGTTAGCGTATTTGGCAATAATGTTGGCTTAACCAAAAGACAAGATTTGCCATTTATTCGTCGCCGTATTGGAGTTGTTTTTCAAGACTTCCGCCTAATTAATCACCTAAGTGCTTTTGATAATGTTGCCCTACCATTAAGAGTTAATGGCACATCTGAGGCGGTTATCAAGAACCATGTAACTGAATTGTTGCGCTGGGTTGAGCTAGAAGATTATATGAAATACAAACCGCAGTCATTATCAGGCGGACAACAACAGCGTTTAGCTATAGCTAGAGCCGTTATTAATCGCCCAGAATTACTGGTAGCAGACGAACCAACGGGTAACGTAGATAATGCAATTGCGCAAAAATTAATGCGCTTATTTGTTCAGCTTAACAAGCAAGGAACTACCGTTGTAATTGCGACCCACAGTGAAAGACTAATCTCTGAATTTAACTACCCAAGATTACATCTAGTTGATGGAAAACTAAGAATTATACCTGCCTCATCTTCTAATTCAGAGGAGAACGCAAATGTTTAGGAAACAAAGCGAGCTCCCATTTGATAGTGACAGCGCTAGATTATTCTTGCCAATGATGGTTGCCTTAATGGTGTTTTTAGCGACTGTTATTTTAGCAGGTGGCTTGTCATTAAACGCTATGCTACATAGATGGAACAAAGATATCTCTGGTTCTTTAACCGTGCAGATCACACCATCTCAAATTAAAGACAAAGATAAAGCGATAGAAAAAACTAACCAAGAAATGCAAACGGCTCTTATTATTTTAAGAGATACTGCTGGTGTTTTAGAAGCAAGACCATTAACCGATGATGAGCTTAAAAACCTTTTAAAGCCATGGCTTGGCGATACTGACTTATTAAACGATTTGCCGTTACCACGCATGATTGACGTAACCTTAAAAGATGGTCAATATGTTGATTTAGACGCTTTAGCAGATGAGCTTGCACAACATGCTCCGCTTGCATCAATTGACAATCACAGATTATGGCTATCTAAATTAATCGACTTAGCATATGGACTTAATGTTTTAATTGTCTCAATTCTTGGGCTAGTTATCGCAGCGGCTTCTTTAACTGTTGTATACGCAACTAGAACCAGCATGGACGTTCACAAGCCAATTATTTCATTACTCCACCTTATGGGTGCAAAAGATGATTACATCGCCCGCCAATATGGAAAAAGAACCATGTGGCTTGGGCTTATTGGTGGTGTAGCTGGTGTTGCACTAGCCATACCCGCCATATGGGGCATTTCTCTTTTAGGACACCGCATTGAAGGAGGAATAATCTCTGAAGCTGGACTTAATGCTAAAGATTGGCTCACGTTAATTTTTATCCCCATTTATTCTGGATTGTTGGCAATGGCGACAACTTATGTTACGGTGAAAAAAACATTAAGAAGCATGCTATAATATGAAAAAGGCTCTTTTAACAATAACCGCGATTTCAATCGTTATCTTTTCTATCTGGTTGATAGGAATGGTAATGTTTGCGCGTGACATTATTTATGAGCCAGCCAGAGATTCTCAAAAGACTGATGCTATTATTGTTTTAACAGGAGGCCGACAACGTATTAAAACGGCTCTCGAGCTATATAACAATGGCAAAGCAGACTATCTGTTCATTTCTGGTGTGCCTAATGAAGTTAGTCTTACATCAATTCTTGAGCAAACTGATATTAAAGATATTGCCAATCCAGAAAACATCATTCTGGGGCATCATGCTAATAACACCGCAGAAAATGCGCTTGAAACATCAAGCTGGCTTTATGACCATAAATTCCAAAGCATAAGATTAGTCACATCTGCATATCACATGCCTCGCTCATTATTAGAATTTAGATGTAGCAATATAGATTCTGAGATAATTCCACACCCAGTGTTTACCGATGAGGTAAAACATAATAAATGGTGGAAATGGCCAGGGACAACATTATTACTTTCTAGTGAATATAATAAATATTTATTCGCTCTAGCAAAATACACTCTTAGTTGCTCATAAGGATTCTTTGCATGCTAATAATACGCTCAACCATATTCAACATCTGCCACTATAGTATTATCGTTGTTGCCTCAATAATTTGCTGTTTGTTAACTCCTTTCCCTCAATGTTGCATATTAAAAAGCATGAAATTTGCCTGCTATAGCATTCGTTTTTGCCTAAAATACGTTGCAGGAATTGAAGTTGAAGTTAGAGGGTTAGAAAATTTACCTAAAGGTGGTTTTATCATTGCTCCTAAACATCAATCAGCGATGGAAACATTCTTCTTTCCTGGGTTTGTAAACAACTCAGTTTATATATTAAAAAAAGAGCTGACCAATATTCCTGTTTTTGGCTGGGCGTTAAAAAGAGTTGGTTGCGTTGGAATTGACCGCTCAGCGGGGGCATCTGCCTTGCGCAAAATGAAAAGTGGTTG
>QKFK01000249.1 GCA_003252195.1 Rhodospirillales bacterium | reverse complement strand
AACAATCTTAAATGCTCACTCGTACGAGGTTGGTTTAGCCCGCATATCGCAGATATTTCTGCTACTGTCTTTGCACCATCTTGTAATATATTCACAATTCTGAGGCGCATTGGGTGAGCCACTATTTTAAGGCACTTTGCCCCATCTTTGAGCTTATCCATATCAATCAAACAAAGCTCATTTGCATCTTTATTATTATCTTTAATACTGTCATTCATAGCATCACCTACACCAACTCTTAATCAGCAACATTTTTTTATTTCTTTATTTCTTACATATACATTATATATCGCGATATCGCGATATGTCAAGATGTGATAATAATGATTCATGACAGGATATTGATGATTTGATAGCAATGATTTAATAGACGCAATTTAATAGCGATGATTTATATGAATAGGATATTTTTTTTAATAGCAATTAGAGCATTCAAAAGCGATTAAACACCGTAAAAGTGCTTAGATATGCAATAGCAATTAAACAGTGTAAAAATAATTAGGCGCGCAAAAGTAATTAGACCGAGTAAAAACAATAAAAACACCCAAAATCAATTAAACCATAAAAAAGCCCCGATATGAATCAGGGCTTTGAGCTTTTAACATTAATATGTTTGCAATATAGGTTAAGCTGCTTGCTTATCTCCAATCATTTCTTTTACACGCTCAGTCAATTTTTCCATTGCGCGAGATTCAATCTGACGAACACGTTCGCGACTGATTCCAAAATGCTCACCAATCACCTCTAATGTAAGAGGGTCTGAGCGAAGATGACGATTTGCAATAATATATTGCTCTCTATCATTCATTTGAGAGATAGCTTGTTTCATAATTGATATTTTATAATTATGCTCTTGAGTATTACCCAATCTTTCTTCTTGATTAGGAGCATCATCACTCAAAAAATCTATTTTCTCATTTTCATAATCGTCAGAAACAAATTCATTAAGAGAAGAATCCCCCCCTAATCTGCCATTCATAGACACAATTTCATCTTTGCTGACGTTTAATTCTTCTGAAATATCATTAATAATATCATCTGACATTTCTTTATCGTCTAAAATACCAAGACGAGCTTTAATTCTGTTTAGGTTGTAAAACAACTTCTTTTGAGTGGCAACTGTACCAATTTTAACTAATGACCATGATTTAATTACAAAGTCATTAATTGCAGCTTTAATCCACCATAAAGCATATGTAGATAAACGGTTGCCGTTATCTGGGTTAAACTTTTTAACCGCATGCATCAAACCAATATTTGCCTCTGAAATCAAATCAGAGATTGGCAAACCGTAATATTTGTATGAAAAGGCAACTTTAAGTGCCAATCTAAGGTGAGAAGTCACCAATTTATGAGCTGCATCAATATCGCCATGTTCTTTTAGGCGTTTGGCAAGCATATATTCTTCTTCCTCAGATAAAATAGGATAAGATTTAACCTTCTCGATATAAGAAGAGAGTGTATTTTCACTAACAATTGAAGGTAAGTTATTTGAAGAAATAGTCAAAGCGTTTTCCATCTAAACCTCCTATAATCCTTCCATAAGCAATTACATTGTATAGGTTTATATCCAATAAAAAGCCTTTATCCTTATAAAAAGCAACAAAGGCAAACGGCTATTGCCGTATAGTTTTAATATAGTATTTGAGACTAAAAAAATCAACCCACTTTTTTATTATTTCTGTTTGAAATATGCTCTACATATTTTCTGTCTTCGCCCAACACATGGCGCAACATCCAATCAGAAACAAAATCATAAAACTCTAAGTTTTTAGCTAGATCAGTGCCTTTTTTATGTTTCGCCATAAATTTAGACAAGGTCTTGCTAATTTTTTCATGATGAGTTTTATGAACTTCTAAATCAGGATATTTACATAAAGATAAAATCTTTTCTTCAGTATTAAAATGATAGCCCGCATATTCATCTAGCTCTTCGATTATCAATGACAACTTTTCAGTTTCATCTTTTTCTCTAATCAGACGATGTAGACGATTAAAAATTCCTAATAACTTTTTATGGTCAGCATCAAGTGAATCCACCCCAACGCTCATTTTATCTGTCCAAGTTATAAAATCCATTATCCCCCCCTATATATCGGCTAATCTCTGCCAATATGCTAGCGATGTTTTCTCTAAATTTTGTTTTGTCTCTAATATATAGTGACTTTCTGACAAAATAACATACATTAGTTCATCTATAAGTTCTATTGCCAAATTTAAAAGACGGCTAACATCAGCAAAACTCAAATAAAAATCTTCTTTCTTATTAAAAAGCGAATGAGCAATATCATTAGACCTATAAGAATGTATAGATTTAAGACAAGCTATTCCCGTTTTATCTAGCATAAATTTACGATAATGCAAGCGAACTCTAATGATTTTTTTTAAAGCATCAACGTAGCTTTCATTATCTATTTCTTCTATCCCAACAGCTGTATCTTTAACATGCTCAGACGCAAACCACCGCACCAGATCATTATCTTCAAGATAATACAGCAAATTAGGCAATGATGCCCTATCTGTGCCTCTTTCATAATTTTCGCGCAATGTAACTTTATCAAAAACCCTAGCTAACGATAAGGTAAATTCACTATAAAGAGCCGATACTATTAATTTGTTTTGCTCTTTATGAGAAGATGACTTTAGCTTTTCTCTTATTTCTGGTCTATTTTCTAGCACAGACAACAAAGCCCACAAGCCAATAGCTTTGTCAATATTATCTTTTAGGATTGCAGTTATCTTTTTGCAATCCATAGCAGCATCTAATATATTTTCATTATCTTCTGACATATAAAACCGCTTTTAATCAAAAATATAGATTAAATTTTACAACAAAACTAAGTTTTATAAAACACAAATAAATTCCTGTGGATTACAACATAGTCTAATTCTTAATTTCATCAAACAAACTTAAGGCAGGCATATAAAACACCTGCCTTATTATTTGCAATTAGCTATTCTTAGAGCAAAGCTTTAATGTCAGCAACTATCAGCTCTTTAGTTAGATGGTTACGTTCATACAAAACATCTAAAGGAACTTTATCGCTAAACTCTTTTTTAGCACCAAAATTGAGTACCTTAATGTTTGAAGCTCCGTAGAAACGGCTTATCTTCTCACCAAAACCACCATCAAGAACGCCGTCTTCTAATGTGATTACCACATCATGGTTTTCTTTCAAGCCTTCTAGCATTTCTTCATCAACACCTGTGATAAAACGAGGGTTAATTAAAGTTGCATCAATGCCTAATTTTGCAGAAAGCTCTTCCTTAACATTCTTTGCTAAATTAAAGAAATTACCCAAGCCAATAATAGCAACTTTTTGCCCTTTAGCCTCTAACTTAAACTTATTCAGCTTAGAATAATCAGTTGTATCTTTAGCCCCCGTTGAAACTAATGGACCACAAGGAACCCTAATCGCAACTGGGTGTTTAGTTTGTTCAACTGACCAATCAAGCATGGCTAAATATTCTTCTTTATTAGTTGGAGCCAAATAAACCATATTTGGAATATTACTAACAAGAGGAATATCAAAAACGCCCAAGTGAGTAGCATCGGCAGGTGATATCATTGCCCAATATACAAGCATTGTAGCTGGGTTGCTATTAAGAGCCAAATCTTGAGACATTTGATCATAAGTTCTTTGTAAAAAAGAGCTCATAATTGCCAAGATTGGTTTAGCACCACCTTTTGCAAGTGCAGAAGCATATGCAACAGCGTGTTCTTCAGCTATACCAACATCAGTATAATTTGCGCCTAATGCGTCTCTAAATTCTTGATTAAACCCAAATACACCTGGTGTTGCAGCATTAATTGCAACAACTGTACTATCTTGTTTTTGTTTATTAAGAATATAGCTAGTTGTAACTGAATTATATGTCTCAGGAATTTCAACAGGAGTAGCATCTATTGGTTTGGCGTCTAATGCACCAGGGAGAATATAGTGATAAGCTTCTCTATTCTTCTCAGCTGCTTCTAGTCCTTTACCCTTTTGAGTGTGGATATGAACAACCACTGGGTGGTTTGCATCTTTTACTTTAGCAAAAGTTTTAATTAATGCTTCTACATTATTGCCTTCGCCAACGTAAAAATATTCAAAGCCTAGTGTTTTGAAAAAATTAAGCTCGGCTTGACCGTTAGTATCTCTTAAAAGCTTAAGGTTTTTATATAACCCGCCATAATTTTCAGCAATTGACATATCATTGTCATTCACAATGATTATAATATTGCTGTTTAATTCAGCAGCATTATTCAAACCCTCATAAGCCTCACCACCGCTTAGCGAACCATCACCAATTAGAGCGATAACATTATTCTTTTCACATTTAACATCTCTAGCCTTTGCCAAACCAGTAGCCAAGCTAACAGAAGTTGCCGTATGACCTATTGTGAATAAATCATGGTCACTTTCTTTAGGGTTGGTGTAACCATTAATGCTAGAAAATTTATCTGCATTCAAAAAGCCATCCTTACGACCTGTGAGCATTTTGTGAGGGTAGCATTGGTGAGATACATCAAACACAAATTTATCAATAGGTGAATTAAACACATAATGCATTGC
>QKFK01000183.1 GCA_003252195.1 Rhodospirillales bacterium | reverse complement strand
TTTTCCTGAGTAATTGTCCCCATCTTCTTAAAACCTTCTTTCATTTCAGCTGTTTTTTTTGTATATTTAATCGCTATATAAAGGGTTGCATTTGAAGTTTTTGCTAACTATTTATCTAAGCGAGATATGCAGCTAACATAACCATTAGTATTTGGGGTTTCAAGTACCAATGACAATTTAATTAAACAGGAGAAAGTTTAATGGCTAATAACGGTGGCCCATGGGGCGGTGGAAATGACGGTGGTCCGTGGGGAAATGGCAACAACGGAAATAATAACGACAAAAACACTCCGCCAAATGTTGAAGATATCTTCAAAAACAGCCAAATAAAATTTAAGAACAATATTCCAGGTGGTGGCAATATTGGGTTTGGCATTTTGGCAGCTATTGTTTTGTTTGTTTGGTTGATCTCTGGTTTTTATCAAGTAAAACCAGAAGAGCAAGGTGTTGTTTTACGTTTTGGTAAATTTACTTACACAACAATGCCTGGGCTTCATTATCACCTTCCTTACCCTATTGAAGAAGTGATTACTCCAAACGTTACTAATGATAACCGTATTGAAATTGGCTTTAGAGAATATCGCTCAAACAGAGACAACAAATCTACCCGTGATGTAATTGAAGAAAGCTTAATGCTTACAGGTGATGAAAATATTGTTGATGTAAACTACACCGTTACATGGAACATTAAAGACGCTGGGAAATATCTATTTAACATGAGAGACCCTGATGGAACTGTTCGTGTAGCTGCTGAAAGTGCTATGCGTGAGGTAGTTGGTCAAACAGATATTCAACGCATTATTACTGGCGAACGTGAAAAGGTTGAAGAGCAAACCATGACAATTCTTCAAAACATGATGGATGAATTTGAATCTGGGGTTAACATTCGTCGCGTTAAATTGTTAAAAGCAGATCCTCCAAAACAAGTGGTTGATGCGTTTAACGAAGTACAACGTGCAAAAGCAGATAAAGAACGTTACCGCAATGAGGCAGAGGCTTATAGTAATGATATTTTGCCAAAAGCTCGTGGTGAAGCAAAAAAGAGAATCCAAGATGCTGAAGCTTATAAAGAAAAAGTTATAAACAAGGCAGAAGGTGATGCAGCTCGTTTCTTATCTGTTTATAACGAATACAAACAAGCTAAAGAAGTTACCGCTAAAAGACTTTATCTTGAAACAATGGAAGACGTATTGTCACGTTCTAACAAAGTTATTATAGACAAGTCTAAGACAGGTGGAGTTCTTCCATATTTGCCACTTGAAGGCTTAAACAACCAAAAAGGAGCTAAATAAATGAAAAAGACTATTAAACCCGCTGTATTAGTAGCCTTAGCCGTTGTTGCTATTTTGGTATTAAGCTCGGCTTATGTTGTTAGACAAACCGAAACCGCAATGGTATTTCAGTTTGGTAAATTAATTCGTGTAGATAAAGAGCCTGGTCTAAAATTCAAAGTTCCTATGATTCAAAATCTAGTGTTTTATGATAAACGTTTAATTCAGCTAGACCCAGAACCAGAAGAAGTTATTTTATCAGATCAAAAACGTTTAAAAGTAGATAGTTTTACTCGTTTTAGAATTGTGAACCCTCTTTTATTCTATCAAACAGTTCTAACTGAAAGAAAAGCTATTGAACGTTTAGAAGATATTATCAACTCTTCATTGCGCCAAGTATTGGGTAAAGTTACCCTACCTTCTCTTCTTTCTGAAGAGCGTAAAAACATCATGAAAGAAATAAGTGATAAAGTGCGCGCAGGAGCTATTGAATTAGGTGTTGAAGTAGCTGATGTGCGCATTAGAAGAGCCGACCTTCCTAAAGAAGTGTCTGAAGCTATTAATGAGCGTATGAAAACAGAGCGTGAAAGAGATGCCAAAGAGTTTAGAGCTCAAGGTCAAGAATTAGCTCAAGAAATTAGAGCTAAATCTGAAAGAGAGCGCACTGTTATTTTGGCTGAAGCTGATAAAAAAGCTCAAACCACCAAAGGTGAAGGCGATAATGTTGCAGCTAAAGTATGGGCTAGTGCCGCCAATAAAGACCCTGAGTTTTTTGCTTTTTATCGCTCACTAGATGCTTATAAAAAAGCAATTGAAGACAACGGAACTTCAATGGTGCTATCACCAGATTCTGAGTTCTTCAAATATTTTAACAAAGTACCTGCTTCAAGGTAAAACCAATTATAAAGGCTAATCAAATCTGGTTAGCCTTTAGATTTTAGTTTAATGGAGGCCATTATGGTTAAGTTAAAAAAAATCATAAATTTATTAACTTGCTTTTCTTTTTTATATTTTGTTCCTGCGGTATCAATGGCAAAACCAATGCCAGACAGTTTTGCTGACTTGGTAGATGAATTAATGCCATCAGTTGTAAACATATCAACTACACAAAACATAAAAGAAAATATGGGAATTGTGACTATTCCATCATTCCCACCTAATTCTCCATTTGAAGAATTCTACAAAGATTTTTTTGGTGACAATATGGGGGCTCTTAGAGGGCAACCAACTGAGCGTAAAGCAACATCTTTAGGTTCTGGATTTATTATTGATGAAACAGGATATGTCGTGACTAACAATCACGTTATTGATGGTGCTGATAAAATCACCGTTATATTGAGCGACGACACTGCTGTTGATGCAAAATTAGTCGGTCGAGACAAAAAGACAGATATCGCTCTATTAAAGATAGAAACAAAAACCCCACTTAAGGCCGTAAAATTTGGCGATTCAGATACAGCTAGAGTTGGTGACTGGGTCTTAGCTATCGGCAACCCATTCGGCTTAGGAGGAACAGTGACCGCAGGTATTATCTCAGCTAGAGCAAGAGACATTCATGCGGGACCATATGACAACTTCTTACAAACAGATGCATCAATCAATCGTGGCAATTCTGGCGGACCAATGTTTAACGTTAATGGTGAAGTTATTGGCATTAATGCTGCCATATTCTCAACTAATGGCGGAAGCATGGGGATTGGCTTTGCTATACCATCAAATATTGCCAATTGGGTTATAGAATCACTGCGCAAAGATGGGCATATTAAACGTGGGTGGATTGGCGTGAGCATTCAAAGCAACACCGAAGAAATTGCAGAAACTCTCGGCATGAAGAAACCTATTGGCGCTGTGATTGCTGACATTGACAAAGACGGCCCCGCTTATAATGCAGGCATTCAAGCTGGTGACGTTATTATCGAGTTTGATGGTAAAGAAATAGATTCTATGCGTCGCCTCCCATTAGTTGTTGCAGAAACATTAATTGGTAAAAATGTTGGTGTTTCTGTATGGCGTAAAGGAGTAAAAAAGGATTTAACTATTAAAGTTGCCGAAATGCCAGAAGAAGCAACTGACGCAACAAAAATTACATCAACTAGCGATACCACAGATGATAATTCAAATGGTATCATTGATGAATTTGGCATTAATGTAACGCCTATTAATCCAGACATTATTGCTAAATATCGCCTACCAGAAACAGCGATGGGTGTTGTAATCACTGCTGTAAAACGTGGCGGACAAGGCATTGAAAAAGGCTTACGCCCAGGTGATGTAATTACAGAGGTAAATCAAAAAGCAGTAAAATCTGCCGCTGATATTAGAAAACAGATTAAATCTGCCCAAAAGGCAGGAAAGAAATCTGTATTAATGTTAGTTGATGGTGGTGACGGTTTACGTTTTATAGCACTCAAGATTGATTAGGAAGATAAATGAGCAGAGTTGACTTTTATCACTTACAAAAATCTAGCATGCATGATGCCTTGCCTAAGATTTTAGAAAAAGCATACGGAGCCGATAACCGCGTTGTAGTGCTTACAGGCTCTGATGAAGAAGTGCAAAAGCTAAATACTCATCTTTGGATTTATCAAGATGATTCATGGCTTCCGCACGGTTCTAAAAAAGATGGCAAGGAGGAAGAGCAACCAATCTGGCTTTGCTCTGAGCAAGAAAATCCGAACAATGCCAATATTTTAGCCCTGGTTGGAGGAGCAGAAGCAACAGACTTGAACGCTTTTGAACGTATACTTGATATGTTTGATGGCGCAGACGAAGAAGCATTAAACAAAGCGCGCGGGCGCTGGAAAAAAGCTAAATCAGAAGGACATGACCTTCATTATTGGCAACAAAATGATGCTGGCTCATGGGAGGAAAAGAAGCTATAGATCGCTCACATGTTTATAACTAAGATTTAATAAAATGCCATGACTTGCTCGTGGCATTTTTTATGTTTCTTGTGTAGCCCTACTCGCTTAGCTAAGTAGATGCAGACCGTCACTCCATATTGAGGGTCAAACCACTAATCCCGCCTCTAGGGCACTTACAGATATTTACTCTACCGACAATCACATAAATTAAAATACCAACCACATTCCCCAAGTGCATAAACACAAAGTCTAATGCACAAAACAGCTAGTTATATATATACAAGGAGTTCAAGTAACTACAAACGGAGTGTACATATAAGTACATGAGTATTGTAGTTGCGAAAGAACGACGCTGTAGATACTAAAAATAGATAGTTTTAACGGAGGGCGGTAATGTTGCGAGCATATTCCCCACCCGCAAAAACAGCACTGCCTGCT
>QKFK01000248.1 GCA_003252195.1 Rhodospirillales bacterium | reverse complement strand
TAGTAAAATACCTGTTATTGATGGTGAAGAAGCTGTTTTTATTCAGTCAACCAGACAAATGATGGAAAGCCATCAATATCTATTCCCTCAATATCAAGAGAGAACTATTAGCTACAATCCAATGGGGGCTAATTATGTTCAGTCGTTTTTTGTTAAAGTATTTTCTTTAGATGAACACAATATCCCTATCTCGGCATATAGATTACCATCTTTTTTAGGTGGCTGGCTTGGTGTTATTATAACTTTTGTTTTTGGTAGATATTTATTTGATAGAAGGGCTGCTTTTTTAGCGTCTTCTCTACTTGCTAGCTCATTGTTATTGGTGGTGCAATCTCATTTGGCAGGTGCAGAAAGTTTAAATATGGCCGCTTGTGCGGCTGCGCTCGGTGCGATGGGCGTAACTTATATCAAAACCCGATATAAAGATGAGCTAAATGATTGTTTATGCAATATGTGGGTGTTGTCACTCATATTTTGGGTTTCTGTAGCCGCGTCATTTATGTTAAATGGTCCGGCTATTTTTATTATGGTTTTGCTGGCTTATATAAGTATTTCTTTTAATGACGGAAAGTGGCGCTGGATTTTAGATTTGAAGCCTTGGTACGGGATTATGTTCTTTGCAATATTAATATCCCCATGGCTATTTGCGGTTTCTGAAACATATGGAATAGCTTATTTTTCTAAATATTGGCAAGAAGTTATATATCCTTTAATAACAGGAGACAGCTATAACAAATCTGCTCCTTTTGGTTATTATATATTGTTAATTAGTGTGCTTTACTGGCCATCTTCATTGTTCTTATGGCCTGGGTTGGTTGGTGCTAAAAGAGAAATTGAGCGCCCAAGTTTTCGTTTTTGTGTGGCATGGTTAGTTCCTTATATTTTAGTTTTAGAAATGATTCCATATAAGGATACTTGCTTTGTTTTACCAATGTTTCCTGCTATGTCATATGTTGTTGCGGGCACAGTTTTAAGAGCGTGGCAACATACAGAAGTACTGTTTATGCATTGGGCAGCCAAAATTTGGTTTGTTGTGTGGGCTATTATTGGTTTTGTAATTGCAGGTTTGATGATTTATTTGCCAGTTAGAATCGGCAGTGGTTTTAATTTCTGGTCTATTTTTGCTGCTATTGGAGCATGTCTTGGTGTGATTGTAACAATGCAGGAAAGAAAGCGTTTGCTTTATTATCGCGCAATCATGGCGTCTGTAGTTGGTGCTTGTATAATTTTCTTGGTTACATTTCAGCTTGCTTTGCCAAATATAAAATACATTTGGCTGTCTAAATCTATTAAAGACGCTTTAATTGCCCAAAACTATGATGGTGAAGTGTTCGCTGTAGGTTATGACGAACCATCGTTATTTGTATATCATGGAACAAAGTCTGATGTGGGAACTCCACGTGAAGCCGTTGATTATCTTAAGGATCACCCAAACAATTTGGTGCTAGTTAATGCATCTAAAGATACTTCTTTTAGAAGAAGAGCTGTCCAAAAGAATCTAAAAATAAAAAAAATAGGTAGGGTAGAGGGTTTTAATTTTAAAGAAGGTAGAAATATTATTATCGGTCTTTATAAATTAGAAGGAAAGTAATATGACCTCTACAAATTCATCTCCTATACCTGCGATTGATATGTTGGTTAGACATTTGCCGTTATCGATATTGCAATCAGGTGTGAATATAGCCATGAAAAATGTTGCTTCTAATCACGCAGGAGCTTTTGAGCGCATGGGGGACAGTCGTTATAAATATCTTATAGTTCCTAAAGATATGTCAGTTGGTTTTGTTTTTGAGCCCATAGACCCTTGTCCTAAAATGAGGGTAGTTAAAAATCCAGATGATTATAAAAAAGATGTTTCTGCTATAATTAGTGGTAATTTTGATAAGTTAGTCGAACTAATGCAGGGCAAAACAGACGGAGACGCTTTATTTTTTTCAAGAGAATTGCAAGTAGAAGGTGATACCGAGGCGGTGGTGTCTTTGCGTAATTGTATGGATAGTGCAGAGATAAATTTATTTGAAGAATTATTGTTGCCTTTAGGCCCTTTTGCGCCACTTGCTAATAAGTTAGCTAAAGGCTCAGTAAAAATTTTAGCTCACATGTCAGAAGACATGAAAAAAATTAAAACTAGTCTGAATTCAGATATAGAAGAAAAACTCCTTTCTCAAAAAAAAAGAATATCTGAACTTGAAAAAGAAATTTCAGTGCTTAAAAATAACAATAAATAATTTTTGAAATGAGAAGACATGGTAAAAAGAAAATTAGAGTTGGTTTGTCCAGCAGGAACGCCAGCTGCGCTTAAAGTTGCCGTTAATAATGGAGCAGATAGCGTTTATGTTGGTTTTAGAGATAAAACAAATGCTCGCAACTTTCCTGGGTTAAATTTTAATGCTCAGGAGCTAAAAGATTCTGCAGAATATGCGCACAGTAATGGTTCACAAGTTTTTGTTGCAATTAACACCTATCCAACTGCTGGTGAAATTCAACTATGGCATGATGCCGTAGATAGGGCTGTTACTTGTGGTGCCGATGCGGTGATAGTTGCTGATGTTGGCTTGGCAGAATATGTGTCTTCTAAATATCCTGATTTTAGGCTTCATTTATCTGTGCAGGCATCAGCCTCAAGTGCAGAAGCTATTAATTTTTATCATGATAGATTTAATGTAAGAAGAGTGGTATTGCCAAGAGTTTTAACCATAGAAGAGATTGCGGCTTTAAATAGTAAGGTTAAGATCGAGACAGAAGTGTTCGTTTTTGGGGGCTTGTGTGTTATGGCAGAGGGGCGTTGTTGCTTGTCGTCATATGTAACAGGGATATCCCCAAATCGCCAAGGAGCATGCTCTCCTGCTAGTCACGTAAAATACGAAGATAAGGGCGATTATATGGAATCTAACCTTGGTAACTTTACGGTTAATCGCTTTAATAAAGAAGAATCTGCTGGATATCCAACTCTATGTAAGGGGCGGTATCTAGTTGATGGTGAAGAAAAATATGTGTTTGAAGACCCGATGAGTCTTAATGTGATAGAAGTATTGCCAGAGCTTTATAAAGCAGGCGTGTCTGCCTTAAAGATTGAAGGAAGACAAAGAGGCAGAGCTTATATTGAGAAAGTAGTTGGGGCTTTTAGTCAGGCAATTGACAATATGGATAATGGAATAGCCTCTAGCGATGCAAGCTCTCTTAATGCAGTTGCTGAGGGGCAGGGTAATACACAAGGTTCATATAATAAGAGTTGGCAGTAAAAATTATGAGTAATTCTACAAAAATTAGTTTAGGGCCTTTGTTGTTCTTTTGGGATAACAAAAAATGGCAGGATTTTTATTATCAGATTGCCGATGAGGCCGAAATTGATAATGTGTTTATTGGAGAGGCGGTTTGTTCTAAAAGAATAACTCCGCGTAATAAAATATTTAAAGATGTTTTAGAGAGATTAAATAATGCTGGTAAAAAAGTGTATGTGTCATCTCTGGCCTTAGTAATGGGTGAAGATGCAGATATGATGCATGAATTAGCGTCTCTTGCTGATGAATATACAATTGAAGCAAATGATATATCTATGATTGGTATGCTTGAGGGTAAAGAATTTGCTGTTGGAACTTATGTTAATACTTATAATGAAGGCACAGCCAAATATTTTGAAAAATCAGGAGCAACTAGAATATGCGTGCCTGTCGAAATGCCTTTTTCTGCGGTAAAAGAAATTAAGCAAGCTGTTGATATTCCTATTGAGGTGAATGTGTTTGGTAAAATGCCTTTGGCGATATCTCCTCGTTGTTATCATGCAAGGCTAGGCGGGCGAGATAAGGTTAATTGTGGTTATTTATGCTCTAATGACCACGATGGTAAAGATATAGAAACCTTGCATAGACAACCAATATTAAGTGTTAATGGCTTGCAGACATTGTCATATACATATCTCAATTTGATAAATGAAATCCCTGTGTTAAAAGAGGCAGGGTTTAATGATTTTAGGCTTTCTCCTCATAGCTGTGATATGACAAAAATAGCTAAAATATTTAAAGAAGTTGCAGATAATCATATGGAAGTACCCGCAGCTATAGAGGCTATATCAGGAATTTTGCCACATAAGGAATTTTCTAATGGATATTTCTTTGGTAAAGAGGGCTATTATAGTCAATCTGTTGTAGAATAAGCGTTTATTACATTCATAATCCGAGAAGGAGCTTGTATATGGGTTGCATTCCAAATACAAACGAGTTCCAGCTTGCACAGTTTTTTATTAATAGTTAAACCTTCTTGTTAATCTATAGGTTTTAGGTGTGTATGTGCTAGTCAGACTTGCTTGAGCAAGTATCATCAAGTTTATGCAGCTAGGGTTGTTTAAAATATAAACTTTCATCAGCGTACGCATGTAGTGTTACACTAGAAATATAAAAAACAAACCCTTATTCAGCGATGAATAAGGGTTTGTTTGTATGGTGAGTATAGTATCGTCTAGTCTAGTTAAGCTAGTTAATACAGTTCTGTCCTGCTTTTGCTTTTTGGGTATGTGCCAAGACAATGCACCTCTAAGGTTTGTTCTTTGAGCTCGTTATATACGGCTTGTCCAACTTC
>QKFK01000189.1 GCA_003252195.1 Rhodospirillales bacterium | reverse complement strand
TAATCTTCTTTATCGCCTTCATTTAAGGCCTTACGCAAACGCCTTACATGCACATCAACCGTGCGTGCCTCGACATAAATATCTTCACCCCACACAGAGGTTAAAAGCTCATCACGCGAAAAAACCGCACGTGGGTTTTCCATAAAAAAGCGCAACAATCTAAATTCGGTTGGGCCTAAATGAACATATTTACCATCTCTAGTAACTTTACGTGTAGTTAGATCCATCGCAATATCTTGGAAAGTTAATTCTCCACCCTTACCAGCTGCGGGGCTAATTCTACGCAACAATGCTTTTATTCTAGCAACTAATTCAGGAACAGAAAAAGGTTTAGTTAGGTAATCATCAGCACCATAGCTTAAACCCTTAACCTTATCGCTCTCCTCACCACGAGCAGTGAGCATAATAACAGGAATATTTCGAGTATCATCGCGTCTTCGCAAAAGACGGCAAATCTCCACACCCGATACTTTAGGTAGCATCCAGTCCATCAAAACGACAGAAGGCATTTCATCGGCTATTTTTGCAACCGCATTTTCGCCATCAGAAATTGAAGCCACTTCAAACCCTTCTTTTTCAAGGTTATAGGTGAGCATCGTTACTAAATCTGCCTCATCTTCAACCAATAGAATTTTATGCTTCATACACCCTTCTCCATTTAACAACCGCAACCAAAAACAATTATACAATAAATTTTAGAAAAAGATTGTTGCAATATAGTTAAATTTTAAAACCATAACAATAGAAAAACGATTATCACCGATTCCTTTTATAAGGTACAAATACTAAAACACAAAAAACAAAAAAAAATAGATACGCCAATCACATTATAGACAAAAAAAAGCAGATGGTGTTTATGTTTTTCTGACAATACGTATAAAACATGCATAAAGATTGACAAAAATAACCAAACAGTGACACCATACAAAATAAGTTAAATCAATTTTATAGCTAGGAGGTAAATTATGGTTTTAGGTTTATTCAAGAAAAGTCAGGAAGAAGCTTTGGAAGATATCGCAAAGCAAGAAAAAGTTATTAAGCAAAATCTTGTAAACATGCTTCAAAAAGACATGACCGTAACTAGAGAGACTACAAATTTTTACGAAACAACTAAAGAAAAATTTGAACTCAAAGGACTAGATGAAAAAGAAGCAAATGTGCTAGCTGATAAATATATAGAAGACATCAAAGAAAGAACTCTCTCTGGCAAAAGTAACACAAGAAAAACTCCAGTTGAAGTAAGACAAGATGGAGATAAATTCAAGCTTGTTGAATGGTACAATAGAGTTGAAAATGCCAAAGCTCTTAAAGGATACAACTCTTACTTTAAAGAATTTTTATCAACAACAAAATTGTTAGATAAGACATACAAGAAGCATCCAGACTATAAGCCAAACACCGAAGAGAAAGAGATGGCAAAACAATTTGCAAAAGGTGCCTACATAAGAAAAGGTGGCAGATAGTTCATAAATTTTCTAAAAAACACCTGATTTATCAGGTGTTTTTTTATATTTCCAGCTCCCCGACATCGACTTAGCCTAGCAAAAAACATCAACCAAAGCGAGCTCACAATAATCTTGAATGCTATTATGAACACAATGCAATAACAGTTAACCATCTATAGTAAGCGGGTGCAAATTAGTAGCCCAATTAAACAAATAAACACTAACCAACATCTCAACTATTACACCTACTGCTAATATATACCATTAGCAAACTTATACAGCCATACTCAAAAGATAAAAATATTTTCAAATCATGATTGCCTATTGCTAAAGCATGTGCAAATATGTGTTTTTTAATTTGTGGTCGCCTCAGGGGGCGGCTTAACCGCTAGATAAGGAAATGTAAAATGGGTTTACAAAATACTAGAAAAAGCAACTATTCTGAATGGTATCAAGATATCATCAAAGCTGCAGACTTGGCCGAAAACTCTCTTTCAAGAGGTTGTATGGTAATCAAACCTTGGGGGTTTGGTTTATGGGAGCACATCCAAAAGAACCTCGATGTTAAAATCAAAGAAACAGGTCATGACAATTACTACTTCCCTATTTTTATCCCCTTATCATTATTCCAAAAAGAAGCTAACCACGTTGAAGGTTTTGCCAAAGAGATGGCTGTTGTTACTCACTCTCGTTTAATCAATGATAATGGCAAATTAGTACCAGCTTCTCCTTTAGAAGAGCCATTAGTAGTGCGTCCAACTAGTGAAACTATTATTGCAGAATCATTTTCTAAATGGGTAAACTCATATCGCGACTTACCTGTGCTTATGAACCAATGGGCAAATGTTGTACGTTGGGAAATGCGTCCTCGTATCTTCCTCAGAACTTGTGAGTTCTTATGGCAAGAAGGTCACACTGCTCACTCATCTGAAGCAGAGGCAATCGAAGAAACATTGAAAATGCTTGAAGTTTATAGAGTAATTTCTGAAGAATATATGGCAATGCCAGTTATAGTTGGTGAGAAATGTGAAAGCGAACGCTTCCCAGGTGCAAAAAACACATATTGTATTGAATCAATGATGCAAGATGGCCGTGCTTTGCAAGCTGGCACATCTCACTATCTTGGTCAAAACTTTGCAAAATCAGCAAATATCACCTTCCAAAATAAAAACAACGAACAAGAGTACGCTTACACCACATCTTGGGGCGTATCCACTCGCTTGATTGGTGGCTTGATTATGACCCATAGCGATGATGAAGGTTTAAGAACACCTCCTCGTATTGCTCCTTCTCAAGTTGTGATTGTTCCAATTTATCGCAACGAAGAAGACGAGGCAAAAGTTGTAGAATATGCAAACAAGCTCAAATCTGAACTTGAAGCAACTCAAGCATTTGGCGAAAAAATCCGCGTTAAATTTGACAATAGAGACAAAGCTCCAATTGACAAACGTTGGGAATACATCAGAAAAGGTGCTCCATTAGTTATTGAGGTTGGACCTAAAGATATTGAAAAGAACTCTGTTGCCGTTAATATTCGCAACAAGTTTGATGACAAAGGTCGTATCGCTAAAGAATTTATCGCATTTGATGAGTTTGTTGCTAAAGCTGGCTCTATGCTTGAAAACATGCAAAAAGAAATGTTTGAAGCAGCTAAAAGCCTCCTTGATAACAACATCAGAGAAGACATCTCAACATGGGAAGAGTTCCAAGCTTACTTTAAGCCTAAAAATGCTTTCTTAGATGACAGCAAATCAACACCAGCTTTTGTAAAAGCTAAATGGTGTGGTGATGCTGAAACTGAAGAAAAATTAAAAGAGCTCGCTGTTACGATCCGTTGCATTCCATTACAACAATCAGGCACCACAGGTAAGTGCGTGATTACAGGTAAGGATGCTACTATGGATGTGATTTTCGCTAGATCTTACTAAATTTGAAATATAATTGCTTATTACAGCGTTGTTAAAGTGTTTTTCTACAAGTCATTTAGCTCTGCTAAACTCATTTAAAAAACACTTTAACGCCTTGTACTAATCACGGTTTCTTGACTTATATAATTTTGCAAGGCTAGCGTCTTGTTGTTGAGCCCAACTATTCTCATCTTGATTTTTCATTTCAAAGAAATCTTTATCCCGTTTAATATCTCTGATAGTTGCTTGCTCAGGAGTATAATTTTCCTTCTTGGCTTTGCTAATTTTCCACAGCCACGTAGCAGGGCAGTTATCTGCCTTTGCCTCAACAATATTTTTCATTTCAGGCTCTTTATCAAGCTCTTTAGCTAATGTTTTGTTTTGGACAATCATGCTAGCAATTTTTTGCGAATATGCCTCAGAAAGAATCGCGTTGTTAAAAGAAGAACTATCCGAGCTATCATCAGTAAATTTGAGGCTATAATCTAAAGTAGATTGATATTTCTGCTTAAACTCACTTATTAATTTTTCTGGCTTAATATTTACAGATAGGTTAGATGCTGATGCTTTTATACTTGAAGCAAATTCATTATACTCAACGGCATCTTGATATGAGTATGTGATATACTTCCTTACCTCATCTAACTCAGCAAATTGATTATTTCCGCCAGTTACTTTTTCTTGGCGAATGTCATCAATCACTTTATTAAACACTACATCAATCTTATCATCATCTTCATTAGTTTGAGCCAAGTCTTTATATAACTTCCCCATCCATAATGAATTAGACCCGCTATTCGTGTTTGATGCATCATCACTTAACAAAGACATCTCAGCCTTATTAAACCTAAGCACAAAAGCTTTTGACCCATCATTAGCATCACCTAGCAAGCCCTTGGCAGTTGTTCTAATTTTGCTAGCAGGGATAACATTTTCATCAATAAACTTTTCAGATAACGCAAACAATTCTTTATCGCTTAGTTTTTCTAACTCTCCAGATTTTTTGAGTTTATCACCATAGCCAATCGCCTTATCAATTAAATAAGTAGTAAAATAAGCCATAGAATTATCGGCATTTTCAACCGATCCAATTTCTTTTATCGCATTATTAAATGATATCGCTCTAATATCACCCAAGGCTCTTGCAAATTTATGATTACCATGGTGCTTAATCATCGATAAGGTTGAAAACACATCTGCCAACCCTTCTTCCTTATGGCGAATATCTAAAAAATCTTCTCCATCATTTGG
>QKFK01000095.1 GCA_003252195.1 Rhodospirillales bacterium | reverse complement strand
TGAGCAATCACCTTCTTGTACGCATAAATTATATTCACCAAAAGTGATTGGTTTGGTACTTACGGCTATAGGTTTAAATAATGCAACTTTGTGACTGTCATCAAACTTATCTCCGCCGAGTATAAATTGTCCAGCTGGTATGATCGTCATTTCTGGACATTCTGGGCAATCACGGAATTTTGTTCCTACGTCATAGTCTTTGTTGATTAAATCAAATAATTTTTCATCGCTTAAAATCTCACTATTTTTCTTTCTGATAGATTTGAGATCTTTATATGCGGAGCTTCTTGGGGCATAATCTTTGTTAAGATTATATCCGCCCTTATCAATAAATTTATTCCAACCCCATGGGGCAGATATTTTTACTTTTGCGGTTTCATCTTTTTTTATCCAAACATTAGACGTTGTTTTTGTGTCGTCGTCATTTTTGTTTTGAAGGGCGTCTTTTTCAGTAGGCAGATCGTTGTTTGTCAGAGAGGGATTGTCTTTTGATATATTTTCTTTTGTGGCAACAGGGGCTGGGGTCTTTTCAAGAGTTGTTGGTGCAGGATTATACTGTTGCTGCTCCGCCGTATATGCTGGAGATGTAAAGAGTAAGAATGTAAAAAAAACAAGAGCGCGCATATTAACCTGCTGATAATCCTTTTTGATCTATTATTATCACTATGACAAAACTTTATAAAATATTCGTTTATATATTCTTTTTCTTTTGCCCAATGATGCTTATTTCTTGCGCACAAAAAAAGAGCAATGTTGTGGTTCTTCCTCCTCAGTGCGGAGAAGCGCTTTATAATGATATGGATATTAGAAGGATAGTGGAACCGCGTAACTTTAGTGATGATTTAGTTTTTAGTGAGTTGGCAACTAGTCACAAAGATGTTTATTGTGGTTTGAGCGGAGATATTAATGCGGCTAAAAGAGCTGCCCATGATTTTTTTGTTGGCTCTCATGATCCAAATAACATTTCAGATAAAAAGGCAAACTTGTTTTTAGAGATTGCGGCAAGACAAGGGGATGTAGAAGCTCAGAAATTGCTCCATAAAAACTACTATGAGCATAATGGCGCGTCTGATGTTAAAGAGAGGTCAGTATGGGAATATGCGTTATTTACACACGGCTATAAACAATATGATGATTTTATAAGACGCTCACAAGAAGACGACAAAAGAGTGGTATTACGTAACGCGGAATACCTTGCGTATTATTCTAAACACAAAGAACATATACCAATTGATATTCTGATTGAGAAATATGGATTAAACGACCTAATAGACTAGGGATTTCTGGGTAGAGATAAAGAATTATGCCTTATAAACTTAAGATTTTAGATGTTAATACATCTATAGATGAAGCCATTAATTTATGTGCAGAAGCAGGAATTGCAGATATGGGCAATTTTAAGCGCTTGATGCTTAGATATATAGATAATTCATGGTCATTATCTCCAGAACTAGATAAAGGCATTGTGTATGGTGTTTATGATGGAGACGCTTTGCTGGCAGCGACCAGAATAAAGCAAGATGACTACATATATGCGGCAGCATCTATAGAATTTGTTGCGGTAAAAGAAGAATATAGAGGTAAAGGTATTGGGCGTTTTTTAATAACCTCAATTCTTGATGAGATTAAAGATAAGTATAAAAAAGAAATGGCAGTACTTGCAACTCGCGATGAGAGTAAATTCTATGAAAAATGTGGAATGAGCGAAATGTTAGTGTTTCCAAAACCTGGTACAGATCTTAAGAGATATTATATGCATAAGTGGTTGTGATAACACTACCTAGCATTAAGGCTCAAAAAGTTATAGGGTTGTGAACGAACAGTGCTCTTAATAGTTAGCAACGCCTGAGTAAGCTGGTAGAAGGTTAGGCGCTACGATATATGTCATTTTTAATAGCATTGAGAAAATCGCTATTAATTTTGCGGTCACTAACAAAAGAGATGGTTTTGTCTTTAGAAAAAGATTGTTCAAGCTTTTTATCTGCTTTTTGCATCTTTTCTGATAGCTTGCTAGCTTTAATGAAAGCGACTGTACCCATTGGAAGATTGCTTGCCCCACCCATAAAATAAGCATTTTTAATCCCTGCAACTTTGGCGGCCTTTTTTGCGAACTTTACACAATTATAAGCAAGAGGCCAGACATAATTAGGAGGGTTATTGCTAGATTCTTGTAAAAAACCAAGTAACTCTACAAATTTATTTGGGTCTACATTGTACGATTTGGAATAATCATAACGAGGGTCTTTTTTTGTTTGGTCTTGTAAAAAACCAGTAACACCTACACCAGCTTTTTTTTGAACCTTATCTAGGTTGCCTTCTCTCGCAAAAGAAAAGCCGATATCAGATCTTTTTAATATAATACCGTCTTTTTTTACGCTTAAGCGGAAAAAAGTATGACCTGGAATAACGGATGTTGCAGAAGCAAAAGATTTTACAAATTTTTGCATTGGAGATAAGCGGGTTATGTTTTTATTAGGTTCTTGAGCAGGGGTTGTTGCGTGAGTGTTTACTGGCTTTTTACCAAAAAAACGAACCCAATCAGGCAAGCGAACCTTTAGCTCAAACTCAAAAGAGACATCATCTCTGCCTATATATTTTTCAAAATCCAAATCTGGTTTTTCTTGAGACATAGTTCCCCACATATTTATCACAGTTTAAATATTAGACTTTTTTGTCTATATGTCAATAAGTTTTCACGTGGGGGAGCGTGACGTTAATTGACTAAACATCATGCTTTTTGTTTAGTTTTAATCCTAATAAGTTTAAACGTAGGTTAATCTTTTTGAATTTATGCACTTTTCTATTTATCCAAGCAATGTCGGTTATTGATTTAGGTATCTCATTTTGGCTAAAATTAAATTTATCAAATTTAATTTCGTCATAGCGCGTAGGTATTTTAAAAGGGTGCTTTTTCTTTGGTACAATGTCTTCAGGCAAATATTTAGACAATATCTTAGTTAAGATTTTTTCTTGGTTTTTATATGCCAAAAAGTTTCTTTGATTAATGCCAGATAATAGACCAAACAAGCTTCTATTAAGGAAAGGGTAGAATGGCTTAATGTTGTTTTTATAGCAAGCCATATTGATCATAGGCAAGTGCCCGTATGGAAGGTTTTGCAATAAGTCAAAATAGCGTGCCTGATATACAATATCACCATCATATGAAGGAAAATGATGCTCTAGGACAGCAACTTTTTTATCTAGTTTATCTATAACATTACCTAAGCGATTGTTGATTAATGAGGCATATTTCCACGAGCGATTATTGTTTAAAAATAGTTTCATTCTTTCCCATTTTTTGTGCCCTTGCATAATAGGATTAAACAAAATCATAAATGGTTTGAATAGCATCGCTGGTATGCGGTAGGAAATGCGGTTTTTATATAAATAAGCATATTTATCAGCACAGAAAAACAATTCATCAGCCCCAAAAGAAAGCATGGTGTAGTCTGATGCAGATTTTATCTTTTTTAAGATGTCTTCCATAAATAGTGCAGGTAAATAATCATTCGGAATGGCATTAAAATCCGACAAGTTTTTAAGAATTTCGTTCTTCTTTGCGGAAGAGTCTCCTTTTAAAATGTTTAACTCAAGCCCAAGATGCTCAGCAATTTTTTTTGCTCTTTCGGTTTCTTCTGGGTGGGCTTTTAGCTCAACATGAACAGGGCTTATGCGTTTTTTATATTTTTTTGCAGCTAAGATGCAAAGCAATGTAGATGCCGTTCCGCCAGATAGAGGTATTGCGATCTTTTTATCTTTTGGGATTGCCTCAATATATGAATTAACTTGGTTTTCTAAAATATGCTCAATCTTATCAATATGCTTATCACATATTTTAAGGTTTTTTAGACGGCTTTTATAGCCTTTAGGGGGCGCCCAATATTTGCGATGAAAGCATATCTCACCATTTTTAATCTTTATATACGATGAGGGCTCTAGAGCTCTTAGTCCCCTGTATCCAGTTGAAGGAGCTGGAATAAACCCAAGCGTCATAAACGAGCTTATATTTTCTGCGGTTGGGTGGAAATTAATGCCAAGAGTATCAATCAATAAATCTGGCAAAGTGCTAAAAAAGAAACCTTCTGAATTCATTGCATAATAAATTAAATGAGAGCCAAAAGCATCGGTGGCAAGATTTAGGGCAGACCCATCCCACAGGGCTAAAGAAAAAGAACCTTCTAGCTCATCAAGCAAATCATCTTGTTGTTTTTTCCATAAAGAGGTGATGTGCTGGCGTTTTTTAAGAATAACTTGTCCACAAGACACGGCACAGGCATCAATATTTTCATCTATGTTTTCAGCAATTAAGCACAGGCCTTTATCAACATCTGTTTTCATTGATATATTACGGTTTTTCTTTCGTAAAAATTTATGAATGGTAGACGCAATTTTTTGATTCGAATCATCAAATGGGTGATTTAACAAAAATCCAAAAAAAACAGACATAGACAATCCCTAATAGTAATGTATATAAAACAATATAATATTCTAAATTGAAAAGAACAGATAGAACAGGAATTTTTTATGGTTTCTACAAAAGCTGAGCGTAATCGCACTATCAGATTAGGAGAAAAAGAGCAGAAAGAATATGCCTCTCGTGCAATAAGACTTGTTGGCAGTGTTGATGTTGC
>QKFK01000044.1 GCA_003252195.1 Rhodospirillales bacterium | reverse complement strand
AACATAGGGTAGATTAAATCATCTGTAGTTACTGTGTTTTCTTGTACTAAACGTCTGGTCCAAGCATCAAAACGATTGCGACGCATTCTTGTCGCTGGGAATTGTCCTGTTTGCATAATTACACTTTCTCCAATGCTTGCTTAATGTCGGCAATTATATCATCAATATGTTCAATGCCAATAGATAGTCGGAAATATCCGTCAGTAATACCGCCTTTAATGCGGTCTGCTTCACTTAATTGTTGGTGGGTGGTGCTTGCAGGGTGAGTGGCGAGTGAGCGTGTGTCGCCAATATTTACCACATGATAAAGCATATTAAGGTTATTAATAAACCTTTTGCCAGCTTCAATATCTCCGTCAATCACAAAGCCAACTAAACCGCCATAGCCACCTTTTAATGTCTCATCGGCTATTTGTTTAGCTTTGCCTGTGGCTAATGCTGGGTAAATCACCTTTTTAACTTTAGGGTGGGTGCTTAAAAATTTAGCTACCTCTAAAGCATTTTCGCAATGTTTGTTAATTCTAAGGCTTAGCGTTTGCATCCCTTGGATAAAGGCATAGGCACTATCTGGTGCTAAAGTCGCCCCTAAATCTCGCAGTAATATTAATCTGGCTCTTAGAATATAGGCAATATTTGCCTTAAAAGCTTTGGCAACATCTGTCCATATTGCATCATGGTAACTTGGGTCTGGTGAGTTTAATAATGGGAAGCGTTCTTTATGATTTTCCCAGTTAAAGTTACCGCTATCTACAATTATCCCGCCTAAGGCTGAGCCATGCCCCCCAATGTATTTGGTAGCAGAATAAACCGCAATATCAGCGCCTAGCGCAAAGCTATCGCATATGATTGGTGAGCAGGTGTTATCCACAATTAAAGGCAAGCCTTGTTTGTGAGCTTCTTCTGCAATCTGCTTGATAGGAAACACCTCAAGCTTAGGGTTTGGTAAAGTTTCACCAAAGTAGCATTTGGTTTTTTCATCAGTTAGTTTGGCAAAATCTTCTGGAGTATCAGTTCCTGCAAATCTAACTTCTATTCCCATTAGCTTTAATGTGTTAGAAAATAGGTTCCATGTGCCACCATATAGGTTGCGTGAAGATACAATGTTGTCACCAACTTGGCATAAATTAAGCACAGAGTAAGCAACTGCTGAATGCCCAGATGCTGTTGATAGGGCTGCAACTCCACCATCTAACTCAGTCATTCGTTCTTCAAATATATTACATGTTGGGCTACCAATGCGGGTGTAAATATTGCCGATTTCTTCTAACGCAAATAACTTTGCAGCGTGGTCAGCAGAATTAAACTCATAGGCAGTTGAATTGTAAATTGGCACAGCGACAGCTTTGGTCGTTGGGTCAGAACGATAGCCTCCATGAATGGCTTTAGTTTCTGGATTATTAGATTTCACTGGCATAATGCTTGCATACCCTATAAAAATTAGAACATAATGATTATATATACATTATGATGATAGTATCAAAGGTAATTATAAAAAATTTATGGTAATGCCATGGTGAAGAAAAAAGAAATTAGTGAAAATAGTGTGTTATTTGAGATGCATCCATTGGGTAATGCTGTAAAGGTGGTTGCTATTGATCAAATATCAGGAACTGAGGTTAGTGTGGTCGTGCCAAAGGGGACTGCTCCTTTTACGATGAAGGCTCAAGCTTTTCGTAAGTTGGTTTACGTTATTAATAAAGGTAAAGATTCTGGTGATGCTGACGATGAAGCAGATGACGATAAGCGTGATAATAAAAAACACAAAATAGACATAGAAACTTAAAATAACGATATTTTGTCTATTGACATAAGTGATAACAATTGCTATTGTATAACAATTGTTATTATCTAATTTAGGGGAAAAATCATGAAGGTTTTAGGTGTTGAGTCAGTTGGTGCGGGGGTAAATAACCAGATTAGAGGTATTGTTCTAGAGGCTTCTAAAGGTGGCGAAATTCCATGCACAAGAGAAGAGTTTCTTAAAGCCACTGATGGACAGTTGCTCGATAGAACTAATTTTGATAGTGACGTTGCTTTTGAAAAAGCTATTTCAAAAGCAGTGGCGAGCTTTTGTTCAGAAACTGCAAAAGACAGCACCCCCGATTTTGTTGTACTACCATTTAACCATGCTGGTACAGAAAAAGAAGGCGAAAATGTCGATAAATTATCAAAATACCTAAAATCAGCATTTAAAGATAATGGAGTTAATGTAAAAACACTCGTTTTGGGAAGTAAATTGTATGATTACAAAGATGTAGATTTGGTAAATATTGGTAAACATCAGCTCACCGATGCAGAAGAAAAAACATTAAACGCTAACCCAAGGCTTAAAAACAAAACGATATTAACTCTTGGCGTGCCAAGTAATCTTTCATGGTTGAGAATAAACCAAGAGGCTAACAATCCTGTAAGGCAGCAAGAACTTAACCAATATAAAGATAAAAAAACAATTTTATTTTCATTGGGTGGGGCTACTGAAAATAATGCTATTCGTTTTGAACTTGATGATGCAAAAAAACTACTAAAATATGGTTTGAAGCTAAAATCAGAAGGCTATGACATAGTTTTTACTAACAGCCCAAGAACACCAAATGATGTTACGGACTATCTATTTGAGAATAGTCAAAAATTTGGCTTTAATTTTTATAATTCAAAGAAGATTGTTGAGCCCAAAGAAGCTGAGAATAATTTAAGAGTTTATAGTGGTAAATTTAACAAAGAATTTGAAGAGCAAGCCTTAAAAACTGGTGGTAATATATACCCAGCTATTTTGAGTGTTTCTGATATGGTTATTAACACACATGATAGTTTTTCTTACACTTCAGATGCTGCTGTGTTGGGTATTCCAAGTATTGTATATGCAGAAAATAAAATAGATTTTGAAAAGAGACAAGATTGTAAAAAACTATTTGAGATTTGCGAGAAAGGAAACCATATAGTCTCATTGCCAAAGGCTATACAGCTTATCTCTTGTCAGAAAGAAGTTAAAACTGAAGGTATGAAGCCTGTAAATGAGCAGATTGTTGTTGCTATGAATAATTTAGATAATGCAAACACTATTAATAAGTTTCGATTATCTTCTAATGGACGTTAATCAAAAGTAAGGTATAGATTTTCATAATCTATTGTCTATGAATTACAAAACAGCAGAAAGGTCTATGCTTTTCTGCTGTTTTGGTGTTATTATGCAGGACGATATTTGTGCAAATCTATATGGTGAAAGTTTATGGAATATATAATATTAGAGCCTGAAGTGTCTGATGCTAAGGGAATGGTTGATTATTGCAATGCTGTAGGTGGGGAGACGGACTTTCTATCATTTGGTAAAGACGAATTTCCATTTACAATAGAGCAGGAAGAAAAATACGTAGCAGAATATAAAAACAAGAAAGATATCGCTGTAATTGTTAAAAATAAGGATGGTGAAGTTATTGCTTCAATGACGGCAGATAGGGGCTCAAATAGAAATGCTCACGTGTATGATATGGGCATAAGCATAAGAAAAGAATATTGGGGTAAGGGCATAGCCAAAAAGCTTATGCAAAAACTTATTGATGATGTTAAAAATTTGGGCGGTGAGAAGATTAAATTAACCGTTTTTTCTGATAATAATAGGGCAATTAAATTATATAAATCATATGGCTTTGAAAAAGTTGGTTGCCAAAAAAGAGAGATGAAAATAGCTGATAAATATTATGATTTAGACTTTATGGAGTTAATGTTATAAATCATAAAAAACGGATAACTAGATGATAATACATATTAATGGCGCTATAAATTCAGGTAAGACTACAGTTGGGATAGAGTTAGCTAAGCTTATTCCTAACTCTAAGTTTATTGATGCTGATTATCTAGTTCCTGATGATGATAGTGTTGCCTTAGAAGTTAAAATCGAGCTAATTATTAATGAGATAATTAAAAAGGCAAAAGAGCTGGTTAAAGCTGGTTATGTGGGCATATTTTCTTATCCGCTTAGTGATGAGCAATATCAAAAAATATCATCAAATATTGAAGGTGATTATTTGGTTTTTTCTCTTAATCCACCAATTGATACATGCTTGAGTAATAGGGGCGAGCGTGTGCTTAATGAGTGGGAATTAAATAGAATTAGACATCATTACTTAGTTGGTATAAATGCGCCCAAATTTAGCTATAGAATTATTGATAACTCAAACCAAAAACCAATAGAAACTGCAGCTAAAATTTTTTCTATTGTTAAAGGATATTTGAAATGTTGTTAGGTGGGCACAGAGGGCTAGGAACCACTGATAATTTACACGCAAGAAACGTGGAGATATCACAAAATAAGCCTGCTGAAAACACGCTAGAATCAATAAGACAAGCTTTAGATATTGGCGCAGATTTTATTGAGATAGATGTTATTAAAACTAAAGATGATAAGCTGGTTGTAACTCACTCCAACGCACTTAATGATCATGTTTTTACAGAAGATAAATTAGGTTTCCTTGGTGATTACAGGCTAGTAGATATATACAAACTACGGGTTGGACCTCGTAGTGATGGTAAAATATCATTATTATCAGAGGTCATTTCGTTAATAGCAGAATACCGCGCTGTTAAAAATCCTAACTTGTTCTTAAATATTGAGATAAAAGACGTTAAAGGGACTGAATATCCTAAATTTAAGCCTAGTGAAAAACACTTGTTAAGCTTATTGGCGGAAGAGACTAGAAGTGTTAAAGATTGGGTGGTGTTTTCATCATTCGCGATTGCAGATTTAATCGAGATGGAAAAATTAATTGATGATGCTAAATTGGCTTTGCTATTTGATTTCCCTGAGATGAAAGAAAGATTTATCTATGCAAACCCTAGTGAAGATGATTCTAAATATATGCAATTTACGCCAGAAAACATCAAAGAGGTGACATCTAAAGTTAAATTGTCATATTTTCATCCAGAAATCCGTTCTATTACAGAAGAAACTGTTAATCTAGCCTGTGACTTAGGCATAAAAATTAACTCATGGGCTTTATTTGAAATGCCCCCAACCAAAGATAGTGCAGAAGTGGCTAATTTTGTAAAACTCTCACAAAAATATAACATGAAAAACGGCATAATTACTGACTTTGTTAAAGAAATGAGAGAAGTGTTGGGGTGATTGTATGATTGTTACAGAAGTTAGTGTAACGGATATATATTACACTGCACTGATACCAAAAATTTTAATTAATTGTCCTGCTTGATAGTTAGAGATTGTTGCTCCTCTAAGTTCTTGTAAATCTCTCGATAGAGATATCCCGTCAATACGTGAACCAGAAAAATCAACATTTTTGAATGATGTTTTAAATAATTTGCATCTATCAAATATACATTTATCTAACACTAAATTTTTGATTTTAGCTTCATTAAAGTCTGATGAGCTTAAATCGCAATTATCCAATTTTATATTGTCTAGTGTAGTGTTGAAAAAGTTAGAATATTGTAGTGATGTTTCTAAGTAGGTCGTGTTTTTTGTCATGTTATCAGAAAAATCGCACCCTACAATCTTTGAGTTATCAATATAGCTTTTGTTAATAAATGTGTCTGATAGGTTGCAGTTAAGGAAAGATGAATGTTCTATTAGGCATTCAACAAAAGAACATGAAGATAAATCACAATTAACAAAAGACACGTTACTAAAAACGGTTTTGTTAAAGTCAATCTTTGATAAATATTTCTGCTCAATTTTCGCGTCTGTTATCTTTGTTGATATGACTTCTTCTGTGTTATGGTTTAATAAAACAGATAAGTCACTGAATTCATTCAATATTAAAAATGTAGGTTTTTTAGTTTCAGACATGAAGCAGTGTAAATATAGTTGGCTGGGAAACCTGGATTCGAACCAAGACTAACAGAGTCAGAGTCTGCTGTTCTACCATTAAACTATTTCCCAATGAAATTTGGTGAATTTATATCACTGCTCTTGGGTTTTGTACAGTGTTTTTTTGCAAAATAAGCGGAAAGTTAAAATTAATATTAAAAGAAAATATAAGCCATTTATACCTGTGGATAAATAGCATTTATAAGCCTTTATCTATCAACCACTCTTGACGAAAGACGCTTTTTATTGGAATCTGCATATTGCTAATTAGTTTAAAGTAAATTTATAAGGTACCTGCACAATGTCATCAGATGAAAAGACGGCATCAAAGCCCGTGTTTAACCAATTGGAAAACGACGCGGATAACTTCCCTTCCATAGCTAGGGGGGTAGCGTTTAATGCTCATCAAGAGCATAAATCATCTTGGACAGATAGTAATGTTCATAAGCTTGTTATTGCCCTAACTGCCGCATGGATAGGGCTTGTTTGCTTTTATATGAGCAATTATTTTGGTTGGTCAAACTTCTTTATGATGATGCCAGACGAGTTTGCAGGCTTCGCTGCTGGTATGATTTTGCCAATCGTTCTTTTGTGGGTATCTGTTGCTTATCTTGATAGAGGCGCTCAGTTTAAGCAAGAAGCTAAATTCTTGCGTTCATATATGAATCAAATCGTTTATCCAGATGAAAAAGGCGCTGCTACTACTAAGGCGCTAACAGATGCTTTAAGAGTGCAGATTAATGACTTGCATGAAGCAATAGCTAAAGCTGGAGTTGAAACAGGTAAAGTTAAAGCAGAGCTAGCAAAAAGAACAGACGAATTAAACGATGCTTTAGACAAGATTGAAAAACGCACTAATGTTGCGGTTAATCGTCTTGGTGATGAAATTAGAAACATGTCAGAGATGTCGGATGCAATTTCTTTTAAGTCAAATCAAGCATCTGAGATATTGCGTAATAACGCTCAAGAAGCAGAAGATTATGTGCAACATGCACTTGATGCAGCAGAAGGCTTTGCAAAATCTATGCAGTCACATATTCAAGACGTTAAATCATTGGCGGTTGAAACTAGAGAACAAACATCTGATGTTGCTGTTCTTCTTCGTCAAACTAATGAACAAATTCTTGAAATGGGTGAAGATGCTAGAAGTCATGCTGAATATGTGTCAGATATAATTTCTAAACAAACATCAAACTTATCTGACGTTACAGAAGGTTCTATCAAAAATACAGAAGACTTAGTTGATAAGCTCCAATATAGAGTTGAAAATATTTCAGAATCTTTACATTCACATGAGCGTGAGCTATCTGATGTTTTAGATAAGATTACAGATCAAAGTGATAGAATTTCTCAACGCCTAAAAGAGCAAAGCTCTGGGTTGGATCAAGAAGCAGAAAAAATTATTAATCGTGCGACTATTGCTGAAGAGGGCATGACAATGCATGCAAAGGCTCTTGAAAATACAGCAGATAGAGCTACAGCAATTATCCGTGAATTTGAGAATGTTCTTAATAATAAGTCTGAACATATTTCACTTATTGCAGATAACGCCAATGAGCGTGTTAGTGCGCTTTCTGATGAGTTTGAAAAAAGAGCAGAAAAGATTGCTACCATCTCTGCCAATGCTGAAGAAACAGCTATTAAGGCTAGTGATGCTATTACAGAAAAATGTGAAAACTTTAGTGATGTTGCTGATAATTTAGCACAAAAGATATCTTCATTGGGTGAGTTAGCACAAAGTAGAATTAAAAGCCTTGATGATAGTACTTATAAGGTTTCTGAACAGGCCGAAGCGATTAGAAAATCACTTAAAAAGCAAGCCGAAGAACTTGCGGATTTATCTTCTGTTGTGGTTTCTCAAGCCAGAATTGGAGAGGCCGCACTTGCTCAACAGCAACGCCATATTAGTAGTTCTGCTGCTCGTATTGAAGAGGTTAAAGGTGAGCTTAAGCGTCAAGTTGATGATTTATCAAGAGCAGCACAAGCAATTGATGAAGAAGCAGCAGGCTCTGTACGTAAGCTTAAAGAACAAATGGAAGGCGTGCTTGATGCTGCCGATGTTATTACAAAACGTGCAGATGTTTTAAGTGAATCATTAAAACGTGAAGCTGCGTCATTCCAAGATACATCAGATAAGGCTCTTAAGATTGCTAAAGAATTTAGTGATGAGATGACATCTCAAACAACTAACTTAGATGATGTAGCAGAAAGAACAAAACAACGTTCTCAAAGTATTGTTGATATATTGCGTCAACAAAATGAAGCAGTTGAACGCTCTGGTGAAATGGCTCAAGATAGAGCGGAACAAACGCTTAAGGCTCTTGAAAATCAATCAAGCATTCTTACCTCTGCAGCTGATAAAGCCGTTGATTATGTTTCTACAGTTGCTCAATCACTTAGTGAGCGCGGAGAAGCACTTGAGATATTGTTCTCACGTCAAAAAACTGAGCTTACAGATGCATGCGATATGTTATCAGACCAAACTAACAAAATTGGTATTGCAATTAGAGCTCAAGCTGCTCAGCTTGACCAAGATGCAGAAAGAGTATTTTCTAGAGTATCAATTATTGAAGAGGGGCTTAATGTCCATTCTCAAGAGTTGGTTAAGGTTACAGAAAACTCAGTTAATAAAATTGAAGAAGTTGGTAAAAAACTTGCCGACCAAGCTAAGCATGTTGAAACAATTTCAACTAATGCTCAACGGAATATTTTTGAATTTGGTGAAGTATTTAGAAATCAAACAGAACAGCTTCAAGGTGTTATTAATCAAGCTGGTAGTAGCTTTGATAAAGTTACAGAAACTGTGGCAGATAAGTGCGAGAAGATTAAACATGCTGGTGACGAAATTACGTCAAAAGCAAGAAATATTGGTGAGTTGTTAGAAAGCCATATCGAGACATTAGAAAAAGCTACGGATAAAGCTGAGGATAATTCTATAGTTATTCGTGATGCTTTGGTGCGTCAGTCAGAAGAACTTGCTGATGTGGTTAATGTTGTAGCAACTCAAACCAAACTTGGTGAAACATCTCTTGCTAACCAAATTAAATACCTTAACGATGCAGCAGATGAGGTTGTTTCTCGTTTGCGCTCTATTAATGATGCAATTAAAGGCAACAGCGAAGAAGTTATGGTTTCTTCATCTAAGATTATTTATGAAGTTGAAAATCTTGGAGAAAAGATTTTACAACGTAGCGAAGAAACTAAGAAGTTTGCTATCGATGCAATTGATAGAACAATCGATGTCGGTAAAACTATGGAAAAACAAGCAGAAGAGCTTGCAACATCAGTTGATAAATCAATTAACAAGATTACAGGTGTTGGTTCTATCTATAAAGATGAAACCGATAAATTTGTTGAAACATCAGGGCGTATTTATTCAACCTTAAAACAATCTGGTGAGGCAGTTGGCTTCCAGACAGATAACATTAAAAAAGTATCTGCAGAAGTTGATAAGATTTTACAAAGCTTTGGCAGTGCCCTTAATGAGCGCTCAGATGATTTCTCATCATTGGCAGATAAATCAGCTAATAAGATTAGACAAGTTGGCGAAGTGCTGAAACAGATTGGCGATGAGTTTGATAGGTTGTCTAATCGTAGTACGGCTCAAGTTGAAGTTGCTGGTGATAAGCTTCGCTCAACAATTGGTGAGGTTGCTACTAATTCTGAACGTATCGCTAATGATATTAGAGGAGCTAGTGAAGAGTTTATTAAGCAATCTGATGCTTTATCTAAGAGTGCTGATACTACCAAAGGCAAATTGTCATCATTGGTTGAACTTCTTAAACGTAATGCAGAAGATTTGGTCTCAACTGGTGAAAAAGTTTCTGCAAATTCAATTAAGCTCAGTGGCGCATTTAACCGTCAAATTCAGAGTTTGGTGGCTGTATCTAAAAAAGCCGAGATACAATTCTCAGAACTTGAGAAATTGCTTGAGCGTACTAATACAGAAACGTTCCTTAATGATGCAAGTTCGATTGTTGAAAGATTGCAATCTGTGTCGGTTGATATTGCACGTATTTTTGAGCCAAGCGTTGAAGAAGAATTGTGGAAAAGATACTATGCAGGTGATCACTCTGCGTTCTTACGTTATTTGAGTAAAACACTCAGTAAAAAACATATCGCTATGATTAAAGAGCAATATGAAGATGATGCAGAATTTAGAAATTATGTAACTAGATATATTGCGGAGTTTGATACATTGCTTTCAAGAGCAAGAGCAAGTGAACGTTCTGATATATTATCTGCAGTTATAACTGGTGCTGATATAGGTAAATTATATATGGTATTGGCTAAGGCGTTAGGTAGGTATGAATAAAAACTATGCATATACTTGCATTTATATATCTAACAAATATTTAGTATAGATGATTACTTAGTATTTATTAAGAAAGGGCTGTCTTGTGATAGAAATAGAAAATCTTATTTTTGAATATCCCGACAAAAGGGTTATTGATAAGCTTAGTCTTAAGATTAAGGATAACTCTATAACTGTTTTGGTTGGTCCGAATGGTGCAGGAAAAACCACGTTAATCAAGTCTATAGCTGGTCTTACAGAACCATATTCTGGACATGTTAAAATTGATGGTCTTGATGTTTATGAAAACCCTGTTGAGGCTCACAAAAAAATGGGCTATTTACCAGATTTCTTTGGTCTTTATGATGCTTTAACTGTTAGAGAGAGCCTTTTTTATGCGGCAATATCTCATGGAATTGCAGATGAAGAAGCCAAACATAAGGCTGTGCAAGCGGCAGATCGCTTATCTATTGCAGAACATTTAAATAATCTAGCTGGTGATTTATCAAGGGGGTTGAAACAACGCCTTGCTATAGCTCAAGCTATTGTTCATGAGCCAAAGTTTTTAGTTCTAGATGAACCTGCATCAGGTCTTGATCCGTTAGCTAGAAATGAATTATCAGCTTTATTTAAACAACTTAAATCTCAAGGTATGACATTATTGGTGTCGTCACATATTCTCTCTGAGTTAGAGGATTATGCAACAGACATGATAATATTAAAAGATGGCGAAGTAATTAGTAATAGTGCTTTTGACCTAAAATTAGGAGAGAATTTAAGCACTAGAAAAATTATGCTCAGAGGTCATTTTTCTTCTATGGATGTTGTAAAGATTTTAGAAGAGCTAAACGTAGGTGATATTCAAGTAAATGCAGATGTTGTAACTTTTGTTATTGAAGATTCTGATGCAAAGCAGGTTTCAATTGTTAAAGAATTGTTCGAAAAAGAGGTTAATATTCTAGAATATAAAAATGTCGTTGCTAACATGAAAGACTTATATGCGGGGTCAGTTGCTGCTCATCAAAATAAAAAGCAGGAGGTTAAATAAATGAAGCTTAATCCTGAATTTAGAAAAAACTTGTGGCTTGAATTTAGAGGCAGAAGATTGTTTGCAATGCCCATTACTCTAGGGGCTATTTTTGCGATGGCATTCTTGTGGAATGATTCTGTTCTAGATGCCTCTATATCTTGGATTCCTATTGCAATATATGGAATTATTACATTTATATGGGGTACAAGATTAGCTGCTGAAAGTGTAGTTAGAGAAGTTAATATTGGAACATGGTCATGGCAAAGAATGTCAGCTGTTGGGCCATGGTCAATGGTTATTGGTAAATTGTTTGGTGCAACATCGTTTGTTTGGTATGGAAATATATTATGTTTTGTGTTTTATTTTCTATGCTCTGTTGGTAAGACCGATTTGCATAAAATTATCTCTTTAATAGTAATTTTAGTGGTTTTTGGAATTCTTGCCCATGTTATAAGCTTGCTTGCAAGTTTATATTCTATGAGATATCGCAGAAGTTTTGAGAGATTTGAAGTTTTGTTCTATCAGTTTGCAGGTATGATGGTTGCGTTTCCAATGTTGAGGCTGGGTGTGTGGGGTGCATTGAATACTCACGTATCTAAAACAATTTATTGGTATGGGCATAATTATAATCATGCTTTGTTTGTTTTATCTACTATATCAGTGTTAGTTGTCTGGGCTGTTGTTGGTCTTTATTTAGTTATGAGAGATGAATATCAATTGCAAAATTCTCCATTGGTATGGTTATTGTTTGTAATATCTATAAGTTTTTGGGCAATGGGACTAAAACCAATTTTCCCATCTAGATCATATGATACATTTCCAATACCAGAAGGAACTATGGTTACTTATATGCTTGTTATGGGGTTGGTGTATTTACTTGCATGTGGTGAATCTCGTGATGCAATCAGGCTTCATAAGTTACAACATTATATTAAGACTAAGCAAGTTAAACGCTTCTTTGCTATAATGCCTAGAGCAATTATAACGTTACCTGTCTTGTTTGCTGTTGTTTGGTATGCAGCTACCCATGTGCGTCAACCATTTGCAGGTCCTCATGGAGAAAGATTTATGGAGCTTGTTCCATATTGTATGACAGCGGCTGTTTTATTTGTATTAAGAGACGTGTCATTCATATATTACATGGCAATTCGTAATAAGGGTAAAGGGCATAATAACGTTGTGTCAATTATGATATTGCTTATGCTTTATACTTTATTCCCAGTTATTCTATCATCTCTAAAATGGTTTGATGCTTTGAGTATTTTTATTCCATGGGCACAGAAAAATAAAATGATGATAATAATGCCAGTTGCAGGTCAAGCAGCTGTGTTACTTGGGCTTTTGTATAAAGAATGGTTTGTACATAAAATAGTAAATGAAAAAGACGGATTATAAAAATAACGCATGCTATTGACATTCTAGTTTTTAGATAACATTTCTCATAATTAGAATTCATAAAGGTGAACAAAAAAATAGGAAAATTAAATGTCTGATAATATCAAAGAAGTTGTGTATCCGGTTCTACCGCTAAGAGATATAGTGGTGTTTCCGCGAATGATAGTGCCATTGTTTGTTGGTAGGGACAAATCTATAAAAGCTTTATATGATATTATGGATGAAGATAAAAACATTCTTCTAGTATCTCAAAAAGACGCAACAACTGAAGACCCTAATATTGATGAGATATATGATGTTGGAACAGTTTGCTCAATATTGCAGTTGTTAAGACTTCCTGATGGAACCGTTAAAATTTTAGCTGAGGGTATTAAAAGAGCTAAAATATTGAAAAGTACAGGTAAAGAAGAATTTTTAGAAGTTTATGCAGAAGATATTATCGAGAAAGATAATGAGAGTGAAGAAACAGAGGCTCTTTCTCGCTCTGTGCTTGCTCAGTTTGAGAATTATGTAAAACTAAATAAAAAGCTTCCTCCTGAAGTTCTTGTTTCGGTTAATCAAGTTGATTCTCCTGCAAGTATCGCAGATACAATCGCTTCTCACCTTATTTTAAAAGTTGCTGAAAAGCAGGATTTGTTGCAAACAATTTCTTTAGATAAAAAGCTTGAAAAACTTTATGCCTTTATGGAAAGCGAAATTGACTTATTGCAAGTAGAGCAAAGAATTCGCGGTAGAGTTAAAAAACAAATGGAGAAGAGCCATAGAGAATATTATTTGAATGAGCAGATGAAAGCTATTCAGAAAGAACTCGGTGGTGATGAAGAAGAGAACGAAATCCTTGAGTATGAGAAAAAACTCAAAAAAAGCAAGATGTCTGCAGAGGCCAAGGAAAGAGTTAAGTCAGAGCTTAAAAAGCTTCGTAATATGAGCCCAATGTCCGCAGAGGCTACCGTTGTTCGCAACTATTTAGACTGGGTGATGAATATTCCATGGAAGAAACGTAGCAAGATTAATAAAGATTTATCAAAGGCTATGGATATTTTAGAAGAAGATCACTATGGTTTAGAAAAAGTAAAAGAGCGTATTGTTGAATATTTAGCAGTGCAAAGTAGAGCAAATAAAATTAAAGGTCCTATTTTGTGCTTAGTCGGTCCTCCTGGTGTTGGTAAAACATCTTTGGGTAAATCTATAGCAAAAGCAACAGGGCGTAAATTTGTTAGAACATCTCTTGGTGGTATGAGAGATGAAGCAGAGATAAGAGGGCATCGTAGAACTTATATTGGTTCTATGCCAGGTAAAGTAGTTAAAGGAATGCGCAAGGCAGGAACATCTAATCCATTGTTTTTACTTGATGAGATTGATAAATTGGGTTCTGACTGGAGAGGGGATCCGTCATCTGCATTGTTAGAAGTTTTAGATCCTGAGCAAAATAATACATTTAATGATCATTATCTTGAGCTTGATTATGATTTATCTGATGTGATGTTCGTAACTACTGCAAACTCACTTGATATGCCAAGACCTCTTCTTGATAGAATGGAAGTTATTAAACTTTCTGGTTACACAGAAGATGAAAAGCTTGAGATTGCTAAATCATATCTAATTCCTAAAGAAAAAGTAGAAAACGGATTAAAAGAAAAAGAACTATCAATAGATGATAGTGCTGTTAGAGATATTGTTCGTTATTATACACGTGAAGCTGGTGTTAGAAATTTAGAAAGAGAGATTGCAAAAGTAGCCCGTAAAGCTGTTAAAGAGATTCTACTTGATAAAACTAATACTATAAAAGTAACAGCAAAGAACTTAGGTAAATATTTAGGAGTTCGTAAATTTAGCTTTGGCTCTGCTGAGAAAGAGAATCTTGTTGGTGTAACAACAGGTTTGGCATGGACAGAGGTTGGTGGAGATATTTTATCTATTGAGGCAGTAACTATGCCTGGTAAGGGTAAAATTACACAGACTGGTAAATTGGGCGACGTTATGAAAGAGTCTATATCAGCAGCGATGTCTTTTGTTCACTCTAGATGTAATTTATTAGGAATCGACCCTGATACTTTTGATGAGAAAGATGTTCATGTCCACGTTCCAGAAGGCGCAACTCCAAAAGATGGTCCATCAGCTGGTATTGCTATGTGCACATCATTGGTTTCTGTTTTAACGGGCATTCCTGTAAGATGTGATGTTGCTATGACAGGAGAGATTACCTTGCAAGGTAGGGTTCTTCCTATTGGTGGATTAAAAGAAAAGTTGCTCGCAGCACTAAGAGGAGGGATTAAGACTGTAATCATTCCTAAAGAAAATGAAAAAGACTTAGAGGAAATCCCCGCTAATGTTAAAGAGGGTATGGAAATAATACCTGTTGCTAAGGCAGAAGAGGTTTTAGCGATAGCTTTAACAAAGCCAATTAAAGAACTAAAACTTAAACCTAAGTCTAAAAATAAGAAAAAAACATCTGATGATGAATAAATATGAAGGCGGGAAAAAATCCCGCCTTTTTTATGTTTTTACTGTAACACTACATGTGTTGTCTTATATCTGTATGTAATCCAATGTAGCAACGGAGCTGGAAAAGCATAATGTGCTGACGCGATAATATATGCTTGTAATAACTGATACTACCTGTGTTGCTATAATGATGGAGATTAGATTGTTTAGATTAGTTATAAAACTTGCTAATGAATAGTTGGATAAAGTTATTTATCTAAGCAACTAATATCATCTGCATAAGCTAGACGTTTCTTTGATGTTTTGTTTTGTGTGTGCTCGTATATTGCAATCTAATGTGTTATAAAATACCTAGGATTTGACTACCTGTAACTTTGTTTGATTGTTGTGCTAGTTGATTTTCTAGACTGTTTTTGCTAGCAAATGCTTTTGTAACAATCGCGAATCAAAAAGTAAATTTTTGTAAATGGGGCGGATTCTTGCGGTTAATAAGTATAAAGTTATTAATAAAATTGTACGCACGAATCGTAAAAACACTAAAAAACTGTATAAAACCGCGAAAAAATGCCGTTTTTAACACAAATTACATTGACTAAAAAAGCAAAGATGTTTCAAATATTCAAGTGAGACCCAGTGAAGGGAATCATTAATTTTTAACAAACTCAATTAGAGGGAGATCTAATCGTGAATAAAAATGATCTTGTTGCTCAAATCGCAACTACAACCGGCCTTTCAAAAACAGACGCAACTAAATCAGTTGATGCAATGGTAGAGGCTATTACCACTTCACTTAAATCAGGTGACGAAGTTCGCTTGGTTGGTTTTGGTACTTTCAGTGTAGCTCAACGTACAGCTACAGAAGGCCGTAATCCTCGCACTGGCGCTGTGATCCAAATCCCTGCTTCTAAACAACCTAAGTTTAAAGCTGGTAAAGGTCTTAAAGACGCTGTTAACTAGTAGAAAATTTTTTTAATTTTTTGCTTGCATTCCAAAATTAGTTGTTGTATCTATTAGCAGTCAACTGGTTCTGGAAAGACAGAATCAGATGAGCCAAGAGAAACTTGGTTCATCAGATGGGCGATTAGCTCAGCTGGGAGAGCATCTCGTTTACACCGAGAGGGTCGGCAGTTCGAACCTGTCATCGCCTACCAATTCAAAAGCCACTCTGTAAAGAGTGGCTTTTTTCATATTTCTAGCGTGCACAACCTGCTTAGCCAAGGATACGTTGATAATCTAGTCTATCTGAAAGGATTGTAAAGCTAATGGGATGCAGAACACGATGTTCACAATGGTTGTACAACCTCATAAGCGGAGGGGATTTTTATTCTCTAATAGTTAATGCTACATTTTAGATGTATGGAGTGATTCGCGTCCAAAAAAATAAAAGTGTTAGATAATAGATTCTATTAAGATTTAAGTTTGTTTTGACACATCGTGCATGTGCTATATATTTAAATAAAATGTAATTGTTTATTATGGTAATAGGAAATTAAATTGAGTTATTATACTTATAAAACAAACAAATTATTTTCAGCAGTAATCATAAGCGCTGTTTTATCCTCTTGTGCAGGCTATAGGGTAGCTCGCATGGTTGATACAGGTGAGAGTATTAAAAGTGAAACTACAACTAGCTTGTGTACGGCTTATAGAAATTTTCCAAAGAGTGAGATACTTGATGAGATTGCATCAAGAAACAAATTCTCTAAAAAAGATTTAGAATTAATCGAGGCAAATGAAATATCTGTTGGAATGAAGCGTGATGCATTGTTCTGCTCATGGGGCTATCCGCTTAAAACTGAGACTGTAGGGACTGACTACGGCAATTATAAGCTATATACTTACAGAGAAAGAAGCGATATAAACAATGTTATTACAGTTTATATGATTGCGGATATTGTGAGCAAATGGACTAGTAGCAACAATGTTAATCTACAAGTACCATATGATAATAATCATTCACATCATTCTAAACATAATTATCATACAAATATAAATCCTGTTAATGGT
>QKFK01000255.1 GCA_003252195.1 Rhodospirillales bacterium | reverse complement strand
ACCGTCAGATGATAATTTATGAACGCACTCTAAACCATTATCTGCCAGCAACTAAAATTCGCGAATATCTATCAATGGGTTTAGATGAATGGAAAAAATGGGTATCACCAGAAAATTGGCAAATTATAAAAGATAATTACCCCGTAAATTTATAATCTAAGCTAATCTCTCTAGCCATACTTGCGCAAAACAATCCAACTCAGCCTATTTGGTAACTCCTAAATATCAATATCATTAGGCACATTACAACACCAAGTTTTGGATAATGACCCATACAAGAGTTATAAAAATCAAGCGCGTTTTATATTTATAATTGACTAATATTACAAACAGGAATAGCATGCGCTCGTCCGCCAAGATACGGACGGATCAACCCTTTTTTACCGAATAAAAAATGTCAAAAAACAAACAAGCTTTATTTCCCATTGCTACAGCCTTAATCAAGCATTGCAAAGGATACAACTTATCAACTTTTAAAAAAGATTTCTTATCAGCTTTTGTTGTATCATTAGTTGCCCTACCATTATCTATGGCTCTATCAATAGCCGTTGGCTTGCCACCTCAACATGGTTTATATACCGCAATTGTTGCAGGTGTGATTGTGCCATTATTAGGAGGCTCTGCCTTTCAGGTAAGTGGGCCAACCGCTGCCTTTGTAGTTATTCTTGCCCCTATTGTTACACAATTTGGCATAAGAGGCATTGTATGGTCATCTATAATGGCTGGCATATTGCTAATTGCATTTGGCGTATCTCGTTTAGGTCGTTTGATTAACTTTATCCCCTACCCTGTAACCACTGGTTTTACAGCAGGTATTGCAGTTGTACTTGGTACATTGTCATTAAACGACTTTATGGGGTTAAACATTGCAAAATTAGACGGTGAGTTCATTGATAAGCTAGAAAAAATCTTTCATCATATACCTAGTTTTAGCCCCGCAGAATTAGCCACAGGTGTGGTTACGTTAGCCTTACTATTTTACTCAGGAAAAATCACTCGTTATATACCAAGCGCTATAATTGCGATTGGGGCTGGTAGTTTAATTGGGCTTTTATTTGCTTCTTCTGGTTATGACATTTCAACAATTGGCTCTCGCTTCTCATATATTGATTTAAGTGGCAATAAAATTAGTGGCATTCCACCTTATCCGCCCATGTTCCATTTACCACATTTTTCTGGCAATGATGTTTTTACGATACCTAATTTTGAAGAATTTAAAATCCTTTTAATGCCAGCAATTACGATTGCTATCTTGGCAGCTTTAGAATCTTTATTATCTGCAACCGTTGCTGACAGCATGGCAGGAACTAACCACGAGCCTAACTCTGAATTAGTTGGTATTGGCATTGGTAACATTGCATCAGCTCTTGCTCTTGGCATACCCGCCACAGGAGCTATTGCCCGCACCTCGGTTAATATTAACAACGGTGGCAAAACTCCATTGGCCGCATCTATGCACGCAATCATGATAATGGTTTATATGTTGCTTTTAGCTCCTGTTATTAAATATGTTCCAATGACATGTTTATCAGCATTATTAATACACACCGCTTATAGAATGTCGCACTACAGACAATTTATTAAAATTATTAAAATCGCACCTAAAAGTGATTCTTTTGTGCTCATTTCATGCTTTTTAATGACCGTTTTTGTTGACATGGTAGCAGGTGTTTCAGTCGGCATGATATTTGCGGGATTATTATTAATTCGCCGCATTAGTGAGCTAACTGACTTTGAATTACAAAGCCATAAAAATGGCAAAATCCCTCATAAAGATTTGCCAGAAGGAACTATGATTTACAAAATCAATGGTCCATTATTCTTTAACACAATTGAAAAAGCTTTTGACCGCTCATCTTATATACAAGATTTTGTAAACAACTTTATTGTTGATATATCATCTGTTCCATTTATAGACATGAGTGGATTGGTAGCATTAGAATCCATGCTTTCCTCTATTGCTAGTGAAGAAAGAAACGTGCGTATTATTTCTTCTAACCAAGCTGTGATAAAGCGAATTAAAAAGAACATATCTTCACATGCGTTGAGCAAATATGTTTCTTTCCATGATGATATAAAATCTGCAATTAGCATGAGCGCTTAGAGTTGCACTCACAATCATCATGAATGTTTTTTTGCTATTTATATTTTTGTTTTTCATAAGTAGTAAATTAAGGTTTTATATGCTAACATTTTTTCAAATCATTTGAATTTATGAGGGAAAAGATGCGTTTTGTTAGTTTGTTCTTATTACTGTTAATTTGTGCTTGCGCAGAAAAAGAAGTAAAACCAATATTTGAGGCTGACACATTGGGAGTTAGAACTCAGCGTTTAGAAAATTCTTTAAACAGCAAATACGATGTTATAATGAACATGCTTTCTTCGCAGAACTCCCGCCTAGCTTTTGCTAGTGAGCATAGTGCATGGCTAAAACAACGCGATGAAAGCTGTAACCGTTTATTTTCCTCTGCCAATCAATATGCTTGTGTTTATGAATTAACTTTATTTAGAACCTCATATTACACAGATTTTATCAACAAATTATCTCGCAATCGCTTTGCTGATATTTACTTTAACCCATATTTCAAAGAACAACAAAACAACAACACTAATGTTAAAAAAGATGCTCCTGTAACCCAAACTTACACTCCTGATAGCATCGCTAGCAAAACAGATACACCAGAAGATGAACCTGCAAAAGTAGAAGCAAATACAGAAGCAAGCGTAGAAACTACAACCGAACAAAACAAAACAGAAGATGCTAAAGCTGAAGTTAGCGAAGCTACAACAGCTGAAAAGCCAACAACTGAAACTATAACAGAGACTGAGACTAAGGCTGAGAGTGCCACAACCGCAACAAGCGAAGAGAAAACATCTCCAACCGATACGCCAGTCACAAACAACGATAAAGCCACAACGAGTGACAATAAAGAAGCTACTCCAGAAATTGTTGAAGATGCTCCGCAAATTTCTGCATCACCAAGCGCAACGGTTGACCAAGCTCCATCGGCAGCTACTGCCGTAGCGCCTGCCACGACAGAACAAACCACCCCTAAAGAAGAAGGACCAGCCGAGCCTAAAACAATTACTGATGCACCTTCAAACTTAATTGGAGAGCCTCTTAAAAATGAGGTTCCAAACATCCCTGCTCCAGCAACAGAAGCAGAAAAAATATAATCAACCATTGAAAAAAGATATTATCACCCAAACTTAAATAACTATTCTCAACTTAATTAACATAATTAGTAGGTACAACATGAAGTCACTAGCTTTATTAATCCTTCCTTTAATCGCTTTTAATAGCTATATTTTAGGCAGACAAATTCCATCAGAAGACTGGTTAACTTCTAACTTTATTAGTTTAGAGGCTGGCTATAGCGCCATAATCCTCATGGGATTTATGATTATATTAGCCACCCGTTGGAAATGGATTGAAAAGATTTGTGGTGGCTTAGATAAAATGTACCATCTGCACAAATGGAGTGGCATAAGCGTTATGTTACTTGCTTTATTACACATCTCATTTATGTCATATAAGGGCACATGGGGAGCAACCAAAATTATTCCTGTGGAATATAGCTATGTAAAATTATTTGAGAATATTTTATTCATCGGATTAATACTAACCGTGTTTTTTGCTGTTGTTAAGAAAGTTCCCTATCACGTTTGGCGTATCGCTCACAAGCTTGCTGGCATCGTGTTCATGGCTGCCATCATGCATTGGTTGACTATCTCATCAGTTGCCACATTACACACACCTGCGGGACTGTGGATGGGCATTGTTGGCATTGTTGGCACATTTGCCTTTATCTATCGTCTAGCCTTTTATTCATGGTTAGCTCCGCATTATTCATACCAAGTAAGCGAGGTTAATAAAGATGCTAGAACCATATCTTTCACCATTAAGCCTTTAGCTAAAAAGATTAGCTATAAAGCGGGTAATTTTGTGTTTATCAGCTTTAAGGATAAGGGCTTAAGAGAGCCACACCCATTTACAATTGCAGAAGCACCGAATGAAGATGGTAACTTACGTTTTGTAATCCGCATTTGTGGTGATTATACTCGCAAGCTAGCTGAAGAACTTAAAGCAGGAATGAATTTAGAAGTGGTTGGTCCTTATGGTAAATTTAACCGCCAAAAAACTTCATCTCCTGAAGTATGGATTGCAGGTGGCGTTGGAATTACACCATTTTTGTCATGGTTAAAAGATGCTGAAACAAGCAACCCTAATACCAGCTTTTTCTATCTTTATCATGGAGATGAACAAATTCCTGATGTGAGCGAGATTGAAGCATTGGCAAAAGCTAAAAACCTAAACTTTATTCCTCTTGCATCAACCAAGGGTGAAGCCTTAACTACAGACTTATTGCAAGAAACTCTAGGTGATAAAGTTTCATCTGCTGAGGTTTATTTCTGTGGTCCTAAAGGCTTATTAAAATACACCAAACAAATATTAAAAAGTTTGTCTGTTCCATCTAGCAAGCTTCATTATGAAATGTTTGCTTTCAGATAAACTTAAATTAAATCAACTTAATTAGTAGGAGGCTTTGCTTAAAAACAATAGCCTCCTTCTATTTATTGACTCTTCAATTATACTAGGCTACATAGCTCTTATTGGCAGATGATTTTGCAACAAAGGTGCTTTATGAGTTCATGGCTAATTGCCGCAAT
>QKFK01000034.1 GCA_003252195.1 Rhodospirillales bacterium | reverse complement strand
TCATAACTTCGGTTTCCATATAAACCCCATAGATTTTAGACAAAATATTTAACTCACGTTTTATAATTAAACACAATAAAACTAATAAATCAACATGTTTTTTCGAAAATTTCGAAAAATATATAAAAAACTTACATTCAACACACACAAAAAACTCTAAAACGATATATTATTCACAAGATTATTATGAGCAATATTTATCGTATCACACTAAAATAATTATACACGCAGTGAAGTTCCTCAATTTCTTTTAATTAAAAACAATTTGTGTTTTAGAGTTTTGCAAGAAAGCTCAATGTTCTGCAATTCAACTTCATCAAATATATCCAGTACACAATCATCTATTGTCTGCCTTATATAATCATCAGAATGAGAAAACACGCCCTCTAGTTTATGAGAAAAGCTCTCACAATCTTCAACAAAGAAACCAAGCATCAAAACAGCATCGGCAGATAGATTTTTTCTTAAATTCATCAATATAGACTTAAAATCGCCATAATATTTAAGATAATCCACACAAACCACTACATCAAACGTAGCTTTAATATGTTTTGCAAAATATTTAAGCCCCAACTTACTGGCATCTATATAAACATCTGCTTTTTTTGCCTGTTCTACTAATTCACCAGAAGCATCAATCACTGAAATATTTGAGTAATAGGATGCAAGTATCCCAGAAAATTCAATATCAGAATAACCAATCTCAATCAGATTAGAAGTCTTATCAATCTCAGCATTCTCTCCACATAAATCTGTAAAAACTTTTTTTATTTTAGGTAAACATTCAGCTCTAAAATCACTCCCAACATAATCTCTACGTAATTCTATAAATTCATTATACATACTGTCTGTATAAGCACCTTGATAATAACTAACAATATTATCAATTATAACCCCCTTATAATCTAAATCGATTAATCTTTCTGATGCTTTTTTGCCCAAGTCATGCAAGCCTTCTTTTTCAAGCAACAAAAACAAATCTAGCAACATATTCTCAGTTTCTTCATCGGCATCAGAAGATCTCAAAATTTCCATCAAAGATAGCATCGATTTATCATATTCATGCTCTTCAATATATATACTAGCTTCCAGCATTTTAGGAGAATAGCTATAAGCACCAATAGACTGCAATGCACCCAAAGCACCTTTATTATCCCCAACGGTGAACTTTAAATCTGCCAATGAATATAATATATCATCATTATAAATCTGCTTATCTACAGCTTTATTAATAATATCTATTGCAAGATTGTGTTTTTCAAGCCTTTTATAGACAGCAGATAATGTCACATATAAAGCCTCATAATCACAATCTATTAAAAGAGATTTATTTATGGCCTCTTCTGCCTTTTCTAATTTGCCCTGACCTAACATTGAGATGGCATAATTTACGTTAAACTCTGCACTGACATCTTTTAGATAATTAACTCTATCAAGCATAATTTCAGCACCAAGATAATCAGCCATACTATTTAACAAGGCAGCCTGTTTATTAAGAAGTTTCTCATCAAAAGGAGTTAAAGCAATAGCTTCGGCATATTCTTCCTTAGCTTCTTTAAGTTTGCCTAAATGAAGCTTTATATTTCCTATTAGCTCAAGAGTATATGTATCATTATCATCAACTAAATACGCCTGTTTAGCGTATTCTTCAGATCTCTCAAAATCATCTAAACTCAAATATAGCTCAGCCAAAGAAATCAAAGCATCTTTTTTAATACTAATATTATCAGATAAAGATAAATCATCTAGTATTTCGCAAGCATTAGCATATTCACCCAAGCCACACAAAGATTTGGCTAACAATATATTTACATCATCGCCAAAACTTATTTCATTAGCCCTTACAAAAAAATCTCTTGATGATTTAAAATCACCCTTGGCTAAAAACTCTTTACCAATTTCAACTAATTCTTCTCTGTCCATGAATTATCTTTCTGCCACGAATAAAAAGCCATAAACTGGCTCACCACCCTCTAAACGCAATACAGTTTCCTTAAGCTCAACAACATTAAAACCACTCTCAATGAGCTTATCTTTAATATACCATTCGTTATGAACAAATCGCCCTGAACTATGCAAAAAATAGCCTTTTTTATTCTCTTTATCATTTTTACTAATTGTAAAAACCAGCTTTCCATTATTTTTAACAGAATTATAGAAACCATTAAACACTTCTGACAAATCGCCTATATATGTAAGAACATCTGACGATACTATCAAATCATATCTATGTTCTAAATTCTTTAAAAAACCTGCCAATTCATCTTCATAAAGATTTGAATAGATATTTCTTTCTTTTGCTTTTAAAAGCATTCCGCCTGACAAATCTACTCCATCAAGTATTTTGGCATATTTATGAGCATATGCACCACACAAACCAGTTCCACAACCTGCATCTAATATATCGAGACTTTCTTCCTGCCCATTAAAATATATATCTAAAACCTCCCCGATTAGCTGAGGAGCTTTGTACTCAATCGCTGCCAAGCTTTCATCAAAATCTGGGGCAAAGGCATCAAACAGCTTTTTAACATAATCATCAGATGCTCTTGTCACTTCTTCATCATCATGTAATGATGCAACCATATGCTTAGCAACCGAATTATTAGGGAATTTCTCCAACCACTTTTCACCCAAGGCTTCGGCTTTTTCCACTTCGCCCTTCATAGCATAATCATATAATACATAACCATAATTCAAGTGGGAGCTATCGTCCTCTTTTTCTTCTAAACAAAGCGCCATCCAATAAGCATTCTCGGCCTCGTCTATCATATCAATTTTTTCATATACTCCACCGATATTGGTGTAAGCGATGGCATAATTTTCATCCATCTCAATCGCTATATTATATGCATCTATACTTTCTTGATATCTACCTAATGCATCAAGCGCATTACCAAGTGTAATATAGGCAGTAATGTCTGTACCATCTAATTCTATAGCTTTTGAAGAAGCCTTTTCGGCCTCAGCATGTTTTCCGATATCATATAAAACATTACCAAGATTATTATATGCAACCGCATAATCTGGGTTTGCCGCGATGGCTTTTTCATATGAGATACGAGCATGTTCTTTATCCCCTAGCATGTCATAAGCATTACCCAAATTAACTAATGCCATTTCATAATCTGCCTTAATTTCCAAAGCTTTTTTAGATGCATTTTTAGAAGCGTCATAATCGCCTAATTCATATAAAGCACCACCAAGATTACCCCATGCAATTACATTGTTATCATCTAGGTCTAAAGCCTTTTCGTAGTAAATCTTGGCATTAGCCTTATCGCCTAGCGCATCATAGCAATTTCCCAAATTTATATATGCCTCAGCCCTATCGGGATATTTTGAGATAATATTATCATAGGCACTCATTGCCTCTTCATATTTTGCAGTATCATAGAGGGCATCTGCAATTTTAAATAAATCGTGAAAATCACTTTGCTTTAACATAAATTACCTCAAAAGCAAACTTGCCCCAAATGGAGCAAGTTTTCATTACAAACATTTTAGTTTACTAGCGCCGACCACAACACACCAGCTGCCACAGCCGAGCCAAGCACACCAGCAACGTTTGGCGCCATAGCATGCATTAAAAGGAAGTTGCCGTCATCATACTTGCGCCCAACCATCTGAGCCACACGAGCAGAATCTGGAACCGCAGACACGCCAGAAGCTCCAATAAGCGGATTAATCTTATTACCTTCTTTTAAGAACAAATTCATAAACTTGGCAAACAATACACCACCTGCTGTTGCAATGCAGAATGACAAAGCGCCTAGCCCAAAGATAAACAATGATTCTTTAGTCAAGAACGTTTGTGCCTGAGTACTGGCACCAACTGTAAAACCAAGTAATATTGTAACAATATCAATCAATGCTGTTCTAGCAGTTGCGGCCAATCTTTCAGTCACACCACTTTCTTTTAACAAGTTACCAAAGAATAACATTCCAACTAAAGTTATAGAACCTGGGGCAACTAAAGCAGAAATAATAAACGCACCAACAGGGAAGAATATTCTTTCTCTTTTGCTCACAATACGAGGTTCTTTCATACGAATACGTTTTTCTTTATCGGTTGTAAGAGCCTTCATAATTGGTGGCTGAATAACTGGAACCAACGCCATATATGAATAAGCTGCAATCGCAATCGCGCCCATCAAATGTGGGGCAAGCTTGGCAGATAAGAAGATAGCGGTTGGACCATCAGCACCACCAATAATACCAATTGAGGCAGCTTCTTTTAAATCAAAGCCAAAGTATAATGCTCCCATAAGGGTGATAAAAATACCAAGCTGAGCCGCTGCACCAAGCAATATAAGCTTAGGGTTAGACATCATATAAGAAAAATCTGTCATCGCACCAATACCAAGGAAGATAAGCGGAGGATAAATACCAAGCGTAACACCCTTATAAAGGTAATATGGCACACTACCCACGTCATAAACTCCAATTGCCATATTTGCCATACCTGGAATATTACCCACAATCGCACCAAAGCCAATTGGCACAAGGAGCAAAGGTTCATAATCTTTAGTAATTGCGAGGGTAATAAAGAATATACCCACTAAAATCATAATAAGGTTACCGCTAGTCATATTATAAAAGCCAGTAGAACCTAAGAATTGACTAAACATATCCATTTCAATAATTCTCCCAACTATTTTTGACCAGCATTATACGCAAGAGCGATTGCCGCTGCTATT
>QKFK01000233.1 GCA_003252195.1 Rhodospirillales bacterium | reverse complement strand
TTTTATATATGCAAACTTCGTGCCTAAATAAGACTTCTTCTGTTTTTTCGTGAATTATGTGAGTATGTTAACCGCGTTAGAAGATGTTTCGTCATCTTCAATAGTTAAGGTTAACGATACTTCTGTTTCTGTTAAGAAGGCGGTGTTGCTACTGTTCCCATCAGCAGGTGGAGGTGGTGGGGGCATGAACGTGCCTTCGGTGTCGTTTTCTTCAAGGTATGATTTTAGTTTTTCAAAATCTATGGAGCCATCATCATTTGTTATTTCATCAACTGCGTCATCGCCAAATGTGTCGGCAAATTTAGACAATAACTCATCTTCATCCATTTCAGCGCCTTCAGGCGGTGGAGGAGGGGGTGGTGGTCTGTTCCCCATAACTTCTTTTGCTTCATTCGACAATGTTATGGTGTCTGTGTCATCGTCTGTGGTGCTTGTTGATGTGGCACTTTCATCATCTTCGCTATCTTCAGCTAAAGCTTCTTTGAGCTCCTTAGCCTCTTCTAGCTTTTCTTTTAACAGCTCATAAGTATCCGTGCTGGTGAAATATGAGCTTGATATTGTGTTCGTCATAATAGCTCTCCTTTTCTAAGAGTTCTCTTGTCTCATATCTGCACACCACTTTGTTCATACATGTATGATTTTATTGCTTTTAGGTTCAGAGAGTAAAATTATTTCTTGTTAGTAACATTATGTTTCAGCTTAAATTTGCACAAAAAAACACCCTCTTATTTGAGGGCGCTTTTTTATTCTATGCTAGGTAATCAAGAAGTGATGTTCCACTACTAGATGAGCTTGAATCTGTTCCGTTTAGATAATCTACCAATGACATGCTAGAGCCATATCCAGATGAGTATGTGGTGGCTTGAGATGTGGCAATGTCGCCAAATTTTTCTATAAAGAATTCTTTCGCGGTGTCTAGATCAATTGTTCCGTCTTCGTTGGTGATTTCTGCTGCTGCGTCGCTGCCAAAATCTTTAGTAAAGCGGGCTAAGAATGCTTCTTCATCAATTTTTCCATCACTATCAGTGAAAGAACTTTTGTAGAGAGAGAATATTTTGTTGGCAAATGTTTCTGCCGTGCTTGTGCTAGATGAGCTAGTTGAAATGCCCATTGCTTCATTGAATTTTTCTTTTACTTTTGTAAAGTTGATTGAGCCGTCTTCGTTAGTTACTTCTTCTGCTGCATCTTCACCAAATGATTTTGTGAAGCTTTCTAAAAATGCTTTGGTGTCAATGGATCCATCGTCGTTCATAAATGATGATGTATATAAAGAAGCAATCGTGCTTGAACTGGTGTTAGAGCTATCATCATCTGTTGATGTTGTGGTGTCACTTGAAGTGGAGCTTGTTGATGACGAGCTATTGTATAGTAGGTCATATAGCGAGCTTGTTGTTGATGTAATACTTGTCATTTTTCAAATCTCCATTAATTTTATGAAAATAATTATGCAAGTATCATGCCTGTTTGTTTGTGATTTTTTGGTGTTTTATGTAGGAAAATAATTCCGTTGACAGATTAAGTAGGAATAATCTGCCTAATTATTAGGGAATTTTCCGTTTATTGTAAGGGCAAGTTTGCTATCGCTATCAATTAATTTGCGATATATTTGCAAATTTTCAGACACTCTTTGTACGTAGTTTCTGGTTTCGGAGTATGGAATGCTTTCTGCCCAGTCTAAAATGCTGATTTCACCTTTGCGAGGGTCGCCGTAATCTTTTATCCATTGTTTAACTCTGTAATAACCAGCATTATATGCGGCAATTGACATAATGTAGTTGTTATCAAGTTCTTTTAGTATTTTTGCAAAATAGTGAGAGCCTATCATTACATTGTAAGTTGGGTTGTCATTTAGCATATCTGTGTTAAAAGGTTTTTTCAAATCTTTGGCCATTCTTCTAGCTGTAGATGGCATTAGTTGCATCAACCCTCTGGCACCAACATGACTGGTTGCGTTGGTGTCAAAGTTGCTTTCTTGGCGGGTTATCGCCATAACCATGGCTTTTTCTATTTCTACAGATTTTGGTAGGCTTAATGTGGGGTATGAATTATATATATTTATTAGGCTTTTTTCTTGGTTGAAGCGCCTAGACATTGAAACCGCAAGAGCAGGGCTTTTGAGGTGTTTCATTAAAACATCAATGGTTGCAACTTTTTCTTCATCTGTTTTAGCTTGCATAGAAAGCTTGGTTGCAAATAATTTGGCATCTTTGGTTTTGTCAGCTGATAAAAGCATTTCAATTACAGACGTAAGCTCATCTCTTCTTATTTTGTTATATGTTTGTTTGCTTACCTCTGGGTCTTCAGGTAGGGTAAATTCTCTTGTAGGGTTGATTTTGCTTATTGCAAGTTGTCCATAAAATGTATTGGGATATTGCGCGGCTGATTGCCACATTTTAGCGGCTTCTTCTGCTTTTCCGGTTTTTTCTAGGGCAAGACCATACCAATAGTAACCTCTAGCACTACTGATAGACGTTTTGGCTCTGCCGACAATTCTATAAAAATGTTTTACAGCATCTTCGCTGTTGCCAAGCTTTTCTATTGCTAGCCAACCCGCTAACCATTCTGCGTCAACATATTCTGCTCCAAACAAGGCTATTCCATGGTTGCTGGCAATTTTATATGCATCACGGAATTTTTTATTTTGCATGGCGTCTCTAGCGTAGTAATTACGCTCTCTCCACCATTTTTCAGGATATAATGAGTTGCTTGGTTGTTGCTCAAGCATTTCTACGGCTTCTTTATGAAATTTGTGTTTTCTTCTCCATACCAATCTATCAAATTTTAGTCCCTCATTATTGAGTTGAGATTTAGATAGTTTCTTTATGGCTCCATTGGCGCTGTTGCGTCCCTTTTGTAATAATATTCTTGCTTCAATCAGATTTTTGTCTGCATTACTAAGTAAATATTCTACATTTTTTGCTTGGGTTAATTCACCTTGCCATAACATTCTTTCTGCTCTGGCAAAAGAGTTCTTACTGTTAATGTGATTTCGAAATTTTTTTACAATTTCTTTTTGTAAGCTAGGGCTTATAAAGTCGTCTTTCCATGTCTCTAATATAATAGATTTTGCTGTCTCGGGCTTGTTTTCTTTTAATGCAATTAATGCTTTTGCATATTTACCTTCTGCAGATATTGGGCTGTGTTTTTTATACCATGTATCTCGTGCCGTTTCATCAATGTCATCATCATCCATTGCTTCAATCTGTTTTTGCATAAGATATAATTGTGGCCAATTATTGTTTTCTTCTATAAATGACGATAAATCTTCAAAAGATGAATGCTTCTTTTGGGTTAAAATCTTCCATGTGAGGTATTTTTGAGCGAGCTTGCTGTCAATATCTTTAGAATATTTTTCAGCTTCTTTAATATTGTCTTTTTTGATTGCATTTAAGGCTTTTTCTAGCTTTTTTACTTGGCTAGAACTTAGTTTTTCTGCTTTACATACAGAAATATTTGCAAAGCTTATGGCGATGCAAAGCATAAACACCTTAAATGTGTCTTGTATATATTTCATGTTAGTATTAAAATGCCTTCCGTTACAAAACATATTGTGCAAGAATTGCTTTACTAATACAATAGGTTTTAAAATTATTTTTTGGAGTGAAAAAAATGTTTTCAGGTGTTTTTACGGCTTTAGTTACCCCTTTTACAGCAAAAGGCGAGGTTGATTATAAGTGTTTAGAAAACCTTATTGAATGGCAAATTACTGAAGGTATTCATGGTTTGGTTATCTGCGGAACAACCGCTGAAACACCAACATTGTCTAAGGATGAAAAACATAAAATTATCAAAGCTGCGATAGCAAAGGTAGCTGGTCGTGTTCCTGTTATTGTTGGAACTGGAACAAACTCAACCTACGATACAATGGAAGAAACTAAATTTGCTAAAGAAGCTGGTGCAGATGCTGCATTGGTTGTTTGCCCTTATTACAACAAACCAAGTCAAGATGGCTTGTATCGTCACTATAATATGGTGGCAGATATTGGGCTTCCTGTGGTTGTGTATAATGTTCCTTCTCGTACAGTTGTGGATATTTCTTTTAACACTCTAAAAACATTAACCGATAACAAAAATATTGTTGCTGTTAAAGATGCAACTGGTGATATGGCCAGAGTTGTACAATATAAAAATGAGATGAAAGAAGATTTCGCATTGCTATCTGGTGATGATGGAACCTTCTTGGGCTTCTTAGCACAAGGTGGACACGGCTGTATTTCTGTAACCGCAAACGTAGCTCCTAAAAAATGCGTTGAGCTATATAATATGTGGAAAAAAGGCGATATAGCTAAAGTAACAGAAATAAGAGATTCAATGTATCACTTGCATAATGCAATGTTTGTTGATGTAAACCCATGTCCTGTTAAGTACGCTTTAAGTGCTCTTGGTAAATGTAATGAGTTTGTACGTCTTCCTCTTCTTCCTCTTTCTGCTATTTCAAAGAGTAAGGTAGACGTTGCAATGGAGAAAGCAGGGATTAAGTAAAATGCCCCCAAAGGCAAAAAATACAGGTTGGATAACAACGGGAACAGTGGCGCAAAACCGCAAAGCTCGTTTTAATTATGAAATCCACGAAAAAGTAGAAGCTGGTATGATATTAATGGGCTCCGAGGTAAAGTCACTCCGCCTCGGACGCGCCAATATTGCTGAGTCATTTGCTAGTGAAGAAAATGGACAGCTCTACTTAATTAATTCCTACATTGCTGAATATGGAGT
>QKFK01000069.1 GCA_003252195.1 Rhodospirillales bacterium | reverse complement strand
TCGTGACCTAATACATTAACCAAATGTGGGCTAGAATATTTATAATTCATAAGTAATTGGTTTGTCTGAGGGTGAAAATACCCACTCACTCCCATTGTGGTCAAGACTATGCTACAGTTGTTGTTAATCGCTGCATCAATTAAGTATCTTGCATGAGGAGAGTTCTCGTAAGACATGTCAATTGAATCTATAACTTTATTGTATTGTTTTTCTGGTAAGTCGGCATAAGAATCTTTGCCACCAGCAGCTTTAATTTTTGGGGCAATAATATTTATAGGGACGACAGGTTTGCGTCTACCTTTATTATCATCAGCTTCATCTTGAGGAAACATATCTGTAAAAGAAGTACTTCTCATAATTATTGATGCTACCTTATAATTTACCCAAAAGCGTTTTTGTCATTTTTGTCTATTCTAGCTGTTTTTAACAATTAAAGCAACAAGCAAAAGCCATAATTTTAATTTAAAATCATGGCATCTGCTAATGTCTATATGTTTGGGGCGCTGGTTAAGCTATTTTGCCGTGGCAATGTTTGTATTTTTTGCCAGAGCCACATGGACATAAATCGTTTCTTGCGACTTTTCCCCATGTATTAGGGTCTTCTTTGTCAAACTCAGACGCGCTTGCATGGCGGAAAGGCTCTGCCTTGTCGGTATCATCGTCACCACAAGATCCACATGAGCCACCACATCCAGCGCAACCTGCTTTAGAAGGGTCTTCATGAATTGCTGTTATGTTTTTAGGCCCCTTTTGCTCAGGGATTTCATCAATGTCACCAACAACCAACAATTTCGACTCTACAGATAATGTTGGTGATTTTTTCTCTGATTTGACGAAGCATGTTTGCAAACATAGCAAAAGCCTCTTTTTTATATTCATTTAGAGGATCTTTTTGGCCATATGCTCTTAATAAAATTGTGTGACGCATGTGGTCAAGCGCACCGATATGTTCTTTCCAAGCTTGGTCAAGAATCTGCAATAACATGCTTTTTTCTACCATAAGCATAATTTCTGGGGCAACTTTTGAACGCTTTTCTTGAATTTTGCTCTCAAGGGCATCAATTACCTTATCCATAAAGCTGTCTGCATCTAAATTGTCTTCTTTACTTAAACCAACGATGTCAATTTCAAACCCTGTCATACGTTGTAATTCTTGTTTTAAGCCGACAATATCCCAATCATCATGGAAGCTACGCTCAGGTACACAATTTGCAATTATGTCTTCAAAGGTTTCAATGCGCATATCTTCAATTGTTCCAGAGACATCTTCTGCATTCATAATCTCTTTACGTTGCTCATAAATAACTTTTCTTTGGTCATTCATAACGTCATCATATTTGAGCAAATTTTTACGGATGTCGTAGTTGCGACCTTCAACTTTTTCTTGAGCTTTTTCTAGAGCTTTGTTTATCCATGGGTGGATAATTGCTTCACCATCAGGCATGCCCATTTTGCGAAGCATGAAGTCCATTCTTTCTGAACCAAAGATACGCATTAAATCGTCTTCTAATGATAAGAAGAATTTTGAAGCTCCTGGGTCACCTTGACGACCAGAACGTCCACGTAACTGATTATCAATACGACGGCTTTCATGGCGCTCTGTGCCTATGATATATAGTCCGCCTGCTTCTAATACGGTTTTTTTGCCTTCTTGAATTTCTTTTTCAATATTTGCTATCGCTTTTTTCTTTTCGGCTTCATCAGTTATAGAAGAGGTTTCTTCTGCGATGCGCATTTCTAAGTTACCACCAAGTTTAATGTCTGTACCACGACCAGCCATGTTCGTAGCAATGGTAACCGCACCTGGCATACCAGCTTGAGCAACAATATATGCCTCACGTTCGTGATGGCGAGCATTAAGAACTTCAAATTTAATCTTGGTTCTTTTGCGCAATAAATCAGCTACTAATTCTGATTTTTCAATAGATGTTGTGCCAACGAGCACAGGTTGCTTGCGAGCAGCACATTCCTCAATTGTTTTGATAATGGC
>QKFK01000265.1 GCA_003252195.1 Rhodospirillales bacterium | reverse complement strand
ATTTTTAATGAGGCGCTTGAGCGGTCTTGCGCCATAAACAGCATCATAACCATTCTCTGCAAGCCAAGCATAAGCTTTTTCATCAACATTTATCTTAACTTTTTGTTCTTCTAGGCGAGATTGCAATTTAGCGATTTGAATATCAGCTATTTCACGAACATTTTCTCTTCCTAAACGATGGAACAAGATTATCTCATCAATACGGTTCAAAAATTCTGGTCTGAATGCTCCTTTAACAATATTCAAAACATCATCTCTAACCTCATTAACGTCATGACCATCTGGCAAAGCAGACATCACATCAGCACCAAGGTTTGATGTCATAATAATTATAGTGTTTCTAAAATCTACCGTGCGCCCCTGCCCATCTGTTAAACGCCCATCATCAAGCACTTGTAATAATATATTGAACACATCTGGGTGAGCCTTTTCAATCTCATCAAACAAAACCACCTGATACGGACGACGCCTTACAGCCTCAGTTAAAGCTCCGCCTTCTTCATATCCAACATATCCAGGAGGAGCGCCAACCAAACGAGCGACTGCGTGCTTTTCCATATATTCAGACATATCAATGCGAACTAAAGCCGTTTCGTCATTAAACAAAAACTCTGCCAAGCTCTTTGTAAGCTCTGTTTTACCAACACCTGTTGGACCTAAGAAGAGGAATGAGCCAATTGGTTGATTCGGATCTTGCAAACCAGAACGAGAACGACGAACAGCATTAGCAACCGCAGAGACAGCGTTCTTCTGCCCAACCAACCGTTTTGAAATGGCTTCTTCCATCTTAATTAGCTTTTCACGTTCACCAGCTAGCATTTTATCAACAGGAATACCTGTCCAACGAGAAACTATTAGCGCAACATTTTCTGCACTAACTACTTTCGCTTCTGAATTTTCGTCAGATGAAGATGCATTCTCTGCTTTTTCTAACTCTTTTAATAATTTTGGTATAACTCCATATTGTAATTCACCAACTTTCTCAAAAGCACCTTCACGCGTTGCTTTTTCAACTTCAATACGAGCATTATCTAAGCGTTCTTTAATCTCTGTTACATCGGCTAGAGTCTGCTTACTTTTTTCCCATTCTTGGGTTAGCTCATCAGACTTATCTTCGAGCGTACCGATTTCAATTTCTAGCTGTTCTAATCTATCTTTTGATGCTCGGTCTTTTTCTAGCTTTAATGCTTCCTTTTCTATGCGAAGTTGCATTAATTGACGATCAACAGTGTCTAGCTCTTCTGGCTTAGAATCAACTTCCATACGAAGAGAACTAGAGGCTTCGTCCATCAAATCAATTGCTTTATCTGGCAAAAATCTATCTGCAATATAGCGATTTGATAATGTTGCGGCAGCTACGAGCGCATTATCTGCAATTCTAACCCCGTGGTGAAGCTCAAACTTCTCTTTAATACCTCGCAAAATAGATATTGTATCTTCAACTGTCGGCTCAGAAACAAAAACAGGCTGAAACCTTCTTGCTAAAGCAGCGTCTTTTTCAACATATTTACGATATTCATTTAAGGTAGTCGCACCAATACAATGAAGTTCACCACGAGCTAAAGCTGGTTTTAATAAATTTGAAGCATCCATTGAGCCCTCTGAAGCACCTGCTCCTACAATCGTATGCATTTCATCAATGAATAGAATTATATTACCTGCTGAACTTTCAATTTCTTTTAATACCGCTTTCAATCTTTCTTCAAACTCACCGCGATATTTTGCTCCAGCAACTAAAGCACCTAAATCAAGAGACATAACGCGCTTGTTTTTCAAGCTCTCAGGCACATCTCCATTTACTATTCTTAAAGCTAAGCCTTCAACAATTGCTGTTTTACCAACACCTGGCTCTCCAATCAACACAGGGTTATTTTTGGTTCTGCGAGACAAAACCTGCAATGAACGTCTGATTTCTGTATCTCTGCCAATTACTGGGTCAAGCTTGCCATCGGCAGCTCTTGCAGTAACATCAATTGCGTATTTCTTTAATGCATCAAAATTATCTTCTGCGGTTGGAGAATCAGCAACCCTTCCCTTACGAATTTTATTAATCGCTTTATTTATTGCTTTAACTGTAGCTCCAGATTCAGCAATAATCTCTGCTGATTTTGAGCCTTCAAGCATAGATAAAGTTTGTAGTAATCTTTCAACCGTTACATATGAATCACCAGCCTTTTGAGCAATTTCATAGCCCAAGGTAAAAATTTTGGTAAAATTCTGGTTAGGATATGTTTGAACTGAAGAGCCCTTAACGGCTGGTATTTTAGATATTTCTTTCTCAACTAGCTCTAACGCAACTTCGGGCTTTCCTCCTGCGTCTTTAATTATATTAGCAGCCAAGCCTTGATTATCATCTAATATTACTTTTAGTAAATGCTCTGGCGTTACATATTGATGAGATTCTCTTTCTGCCAAACCTATTGCAGATTGAACAAAGCCTTTTGATCTATCTGTAAATTTATCAATACTCATTTCAACACCTTTATTAATTATTCAAAATAATCTTGTAAATACTATATAGTTAGCCTCTTATAAAAAAAACAAGGGGCTAGTTATTTTTTCTTTGCAATGATAGTCCAGTCCTGAGGCATATAGCCTTTAACTACTTTAGCATGAAAATTTGTATTTTTATTGATAAATTCCTCATACTCTTCTGATGGTGAATAATAAAGCCCTGTTTTTTGATCATCAAAATCTATATCTAACATGTTAAAAGCCAGCGCAACATCTGTTTTATCTAGCATTTTTAGTAACGTGTCTTTTACATATATTTTCCACTCATCATCTGAGATGGTAATTTCAGGCTTCATTCCAAATACCCCAGATGCAAATGTATAATCAGCCTTATGCAAAGGCTCTTCTGCATATATGAATTCGGCACGCTTATCTTTAATCGACTTTTTTGCTGAACGAAGCATATTAGAGCTAATATCATAGCCATAATATTTGCCACTAACAAAGTTTGGGTGCTTTGAAATATAATCAAAAAATGCTCCATAACCACAGCCAAAGTCATTTATAGATACATTTGTTCGAGTTTCACCATCTAGCGCCTTAGCTAATATTTTAAATCTGCTATATTGAGAATTCTTCGTAAACCAGAATGTACTTTTATGGTTTCTGCCATATCTATTAAAAGAAAAATCATAAGTTGAAGCAATATCAACTAGAATTTCTTTGGTTATTCCAGTTTTATGGCAAAACAATTGTTCTTTAAGAAAATTTTTAAAAGTTTGCATAATAATCATATTAATAAGTTTTAATCAAAGTGTGATTATACAGGTAGCTGATATGAAAGAAAAGCCATATATAGCGCTAATTATTTTTTTGATTTTTGCTGTCAGCACAAAAACGGCTATAGCAAAAGTTGACACAAGTAAAATTCGTTATTGCCCCAATATTCCTACAAGCAACAACCTTTATGTTATCTTTGTAAACAACCCTGTTACTTATGATGACACCAAAAGTACCAATGAAATTTCAGAATATATGCCGAGCTATGATTCAAACAACCATCTTGAATATGCCCTAGGCAAAGCAATTGCCTATTTAAGTCTTAGCACGCAACTTAAATATACACATACAGTACGTAAAGGACATAATTGCATTTACTTAACCAGAGCAACAATTAATGCTGGATATGAAAAACCATTAATATTAATAACCAAAGACGCCCCTAAAGATTCTTGTGTTTATAAATACATCAAATATCACGAAGAACTGCACCATAAAGTAAACGACCAAACTCTAAAAGATTATACTCCATTAATACAAGATGCCTTCAAATCAGTTGCAAAGAAATATAGCTACTCAGATACCACAGATTCTCCGCAAGCCGTTATGGATAAAATTGGAAGAGAATTTGAGAATAAAGTATCTGAAATACAAAAAGATTTCAGAACCGAGATGAATAAACGTCAGGCAGTGATTGATACAGAGCATGATATTTATGCAATTATGAAAAAATGCTCTGAAATCGATGGCAAAAAAAAGACTATGGAAATTATGGATATGATTAATCCTAAATTATAATGTATAATTATTACAACAATAACTAGGAACATGTTTCTACTCTATGCAAAAAACAATAATACACATCAGCTTTTTATTTTTACTAATTATGTGCAAATCATCTTTTGCTCAAGGGTGCCCTACAGATATTAATGTTGATTCAAATCTTCATATCAACATACAAAATGGCAAGCTGATGTATGATGAAACAAAAAGCACCTCAGAAATATCATCAATACAAACTGGCTATAGAGAAAAAAATTCATATGAGCATGTATATGGCAAAGCCATTGCTAAATTCTTTTTAAACTCCGCAAACGAATTTGCAATTTCTAGCAATGGCAGAACATGGTGTGTCTACTTAAGTAAAATAACTATCAACACAGGATATCAAGATCCTATTATTTTAATAACCAAAGACGCCCCTAAGGATTCTTGTATCTATCATTACATTAAGCAACATGAGTTAGCCCACCATAAAGTTAATGATGATATGCTCAACAAATATCTCCCGATAATAAAGGCTGAATATGAGAAAATAGCATCAGCTAACAGTTTATCAAAATTTAGCAGCGAATTTTATGCTAACAAAGCCAGAAATAAAATTATGAACAAATTCCAAGTTAGCACTACAAGAATAACCAAAAGCTTTGAGAAAGAAATGGACAAGCGTCAATCAGTTATTGATGACAAATATGGCGTAGAAGCCATGATAAAAAAATGTTCTAAAGTTGATGGCAAAAACAAAACAGC
>QKFK01000025.1 GCA_003252195.1 Rhodospirillales bacterium | reverse complement strand
AAAGATTTTAACTTTGGGTTTAATTTAAAATATATAAAGGTCACGATGAAAAAGACAGGCGCAAAAATTATTGTAGATACCTTGATTGAACAAGGTGTTGATGTGGTTTTCGGTTATCCAGGTGGGGCAATTTTGCCTCTTTATGACGAGTTGTTCCGTCATCAAGATAAGATTAAACATATTTTGGTGCGTCATGAGCAAGCTGCTCTTCATGCGGCTGCTGGTTATGCTAGAGCAACTGGCAAAGCAGGTGTGGCAATTGTTACATCTGGCCCAGGGGCAACGAATGCGATAACAGGTATTGCTGATGCAAATTTAGATGCAACACCACTTGTTTGTATCTCTGGTCAAGTTAACACGTCTTTAATCGGCAGAGAAGCTTTTCAAGAAGCTGACGTTGTTGGTGTAACTCGCTCTGTTACTAAGCATAATTACATTGTAAAAGACATTAAAAAAGTAAGCCATACATTGAAAGAAGCTTTCTATTTAGCTACAACTGGTCGCCCAGGTGCAATTGTGGTTGACTTTCCTAAAGATGTTCAAAATGCAGAAATCGATTTTGTTGATGAAGCATATAAATGCCGCGCATCATATCGTCCACAAATGCAAGGCGACGTGGATAAGATTAAAGAAGCAATCGGGCTGTTAGAAAATGCAAAACGCCCGATTTTTTATTGCGGTGGCGGTGTAGTTAGCTCTGGCTTAAAAGCAAGTGATGAGCTTTATAAGTTGGTTAAAGCAACTGGTGCTCCGATTACTTTAACTTTTATGGGCTTAGGAACTTATCCATCAGGCGATGAACAATATCTTGGTATGCTTGGTATGCATGGCACTTATGAGGCTAACCATGCTATGCATGATTGTGATTTGATGATTTGTGTTGGTGCAAGGTTTGATGATAGGGTGACTAGTGAGGTGAATAAATTCTCACCAAAGTCTAAAAAAATCCATATCGACATTGAGCCAGCAACAATTAATAAGAACGTAATTGTAGATGTTCCAATCGTGGGTGATTGTGCAGCCGTGTTAGAAGAAATGAACAAACAATGGCAAGGTAAAAAAGCTCAAGATTTATCTGAATGGTGGAAGATTATTGAGGGTTGGAGAGCAAAGAATTGCATGGATTACCCTAAAGATGATAATGTGATTAAACCTCAATATGCAGTTGAAAGAATTCACGCTCTTACTCAAGATGAAGATACATATGTAACCACAGATGTGGGGCAACACCAAATGTGGGCAGCCCAATATTATAAATTTGACAAGCCTAGACGTTGGATTAGCTCAGGTGGTTTTGGCACAATGGGTTATGGATTGCCAGCAGCTTTGGGCGCACAAATGGCAAAACCAGAAAACAGAGTTATCTGCATTACAGGCGAAGGTTCATTTATGATGAATATGCAAGAGCTTGCAACTGCTGCTTATTACGATATTCCAGTTAAAATATTTATGCTTAATAACAACTATCTTGGCATGGTTCGCCAATGGCAAGAATTGTTCTTAGGCAAACGTTATTCTCAGACTCACTTTGAGAAAAAGCCAGATTTCGTAAAATTAGCTGAGGCAATGCAAGTTAGAGGTGCTGCTGTTTCTAACCCAGCCGAGCTTGATAATGCGATTAAAGCGACATTAGCTGAAGAAGGTCCTGCATTTTTAATGATTGGGGTTGATGAGGAAGAAAACGTGTTCCCAATGATACCACCCGGTAAAGGGCATAATGAAGTTGTTTTAAGAGGAGAAATTTAATGGTTAAGTCTGATGAAAAACGCATTATGTCAATTTTGGTTGATAATGAGCCAGGTGTGCTAGCCCGTGTGGTGGGCATGTTCTCTGGTTGTGGCTATAATATTGATGGTCTTAACGTGGCAGAAATTGACGATGAAAAACATCTCTCACGCGTAACCTTAACCACTACTGGTGATGATGAATATATTAAGCAAATTAGTGCTCAAGTATCAAGAGTTGTACCAGTGCACAGATGCTTAGATTTAACTAAGCTAAGCGGTGTTGAGCGTGAGCTTGCTATGGTTAAGGTTAAGGTTGAAAGAGAAGCCCGCAAAGAAGTGCTTGAGCTAGCTGAAAGATATAACGCTAAACCTGTAGACGTAATCCCAGGGGTGATGATTTTTGAGGTGGTTGGTCGCAAGATTAACATTAATGATTTTGTTAAAGCAATGAAGCCATTTGGAGTGATTGAGGTTGCTCGTACTGGTGTTATTGCGATGGCATGTGAAGAAAGCTTATAATTTTAATTTTTTTGATAAAAGTGCATAGAAAGGAAGAAAAATGCAAGTTTACTACGATAAGGACACTAATTTAGATGTGATTAAAGGTAAAGTTGTAACTATTATTGGTTATGGCTCACAAGGTTTTGCTCACGCAAACAACCTTAAAGATTCTGGTGTTAAAGAAGTGATTGTAGCTTTGCAAAAAGGCTCAAAGTCAGCCCCTAAGGCAGAAAAAGCAGGGCTTAAAGTTATGACACCAGCTGAGGCTGCAAAAGTTTCAGACGTAGTAATGGTATTAGTTCCAGATGAGCTTCAAGCTGATTTGTATCAAGCCGAACTTAAAGATAATTTAAAACAAGGTGCAACACTTGCATTCGCTCATGGTCTTAATATTCACTTCAACCTTATTGAACCACGTGAAGATTTAGACATCATCATGATTGCTCCAAAAGGCCCAGGTCACACCGTTCGTGGTGAATATGTAAAAGGCGGCGGAGTTCCATGCTTGTTTGCCGTATATCAAGATAAATCAGGCAAAGCTCGTGACGTTGCAATGTCATATGCTTCTGGTATCGGCGGTGGTCGCTCAGGCCTTATTGAAACAACATTCGGCGATGAATGTGAAACAGATTTGTTCGGCGAGCAAGCAGTTCTTTGTGGTGGTTTAACATCATTAATGAAAGCTGGATTTGAAACTTTGGTAGAAGCAGGTTATGAACCAGAAATGGCATATTTTGAATGCGTACATGAAATGAAACTTATCGTAGATTTAATTTACGAAGGTGGTATGGCAAATATGCGTTACTCAATTTCAAACACAGCTGAATATGGCGATTATGTAAGTGGCCCAAGAGTAGTAGAGCCAAGTGCAAAAGAAAATATGAAGCAAATTTTGAAAGAAATCCAAAACGGTGAGTTCGTAAGCAAATGGATGGCAGAATGTAAAGTTGGTCAACCACGCTTAAAAGCAGAAAGACGTTTGTCTTATGCTCACGGCATTGAGCAAGTAGGAGCTAAACTCCGTGCTATGATGCCATGGATTGGTAAGAATAAGTTGGTTGATAAATCAGTCAACTAACAAAGGATTGCTTTTCTGCTCTTCTACTGCGTCCTTTGCGTTACTCAAAAATTCATGTACTTGATGTACACTAAAATTTTCTGTGTTACGCACTCCTAGTATAAGGGCAGAAAATTCAATCTTTGGAGCTATGGTTAATGCCTTGCATTTGCCTCAAGCTCCGATGTTAACGATTGGGTTTTTAGCGTTACTCAAAATTCAATCTTTGGAGCTGTGGTTTATGCCTTGCATTTGCCACAAGCCCTGATGTTAAAGAGTTTAATCTTTAATAAAAGTTACGGGGCGTTGCCCACATATAATTTACAAACAAAATCTCATACGGAGAGCTAAAATGAGCGATGATAAAATTATAATTTTTGACACTACATTAAGAGACGGTGAACAATCACCAGGTGCAACTATGAATAAAGATGAAAAACTAGTTGTAGCAGAAGCTCTAGAAAGCATGGGTGTGGATGTAATTGAGGCTGGTTTTGCCATTGCTTCTCCTGGGGATTTTGATTGTGTGAAATCTATTGCAGAGCGTTCAACAGGTAAAACAACAATTTGTTCTCTTTCAAGAGCCAAAGAGAATGATATTCAAACCGCTTATGATGCAATTAAAGATGCTAAAAGAGGTCGTATTCATACATTTATTTCAACCTCGCCAGTGCATATGAAGCATAAGCTCAAAATGGAGCCAGATGCAGTGATTGAAGCAATTGGTAAAAGCGTGTCCTTTGCTCGTAACTTGATTGATGATGTTGAATGGTCAGCAGAAGATGCAACTCGTACAGAGATTGACTTTTTGTGCCGTGCGGTAGAAAAAGCTATTGCTTCAGGTGCAACAACCGTAAATATTCCAGATACAGTTGGTTATACCACACCAGATGAATATTTTGACTTGATTAAAACATTAAAAGAGCGTGTGCCAAACATTGATAAAGCCGTTATCTCAGTGCATTGTCATGATGATTTAGGTATGTCAGTTGCTAACTCACTTTCTGCATTAAGGGCAGGTGCAAGGCAGATTGAATGTACTATTAATGGTTTGGGCGAAAGAGCAGGTAATGCTGCTTTAGAAGAAATTGTTATGGGTATTAAAACCCGTGGTGACAGATTCCCATATACCATTGGTATTGATACAACGCACATTAGCCGTGTTTCTAAATTAGTTTCAACCGTATCTGGCTTTGCCGTACAAAGAAACAAAGCAATTGTTGGGGCTAATGCTTTTGCTCATGAATCTGGTATTCACCAAGATGGAATGCTTAAATCTCGTGATACTTATGAGATTATGACACCAGAATCAATCGGGCTTAAAAAGTCTGACTTAGTGCTTGGTAAGCATTCTGGTCGTGCTGCATTTAAAGACAAATTGCATTTAAAGACAAATTAAAAGACCTTAATATCCAAGTTGAAGATGATTTGTTTGAGGCGATTTTTGATAGATTTAAACGCCTTGGAGATCAGAAAAAACAAATCCTTGATGAAGATATTATCGCTCTTGTAGATGATAGAAAAATTCATTCAAATGATAGATTATCATTTGTTTCTTACGAGATTTCCGGTTCTTCTGATGAAGTGCGTCATGCTACCGTTATGGTAAAGTTTGATGGCAGTATCAAATCATCAGAGGCTAAGAGCCGTGGTTCGCTTGATGCTATCTTTAAGGCTATTAACTTGTTGGTAGATAAAGATGCAACTTTAGAGCAATATGATGTTCACGCTCTAACAGGTGGCATTGATGCTCAAGCTGAAGCAAAAATAATGCTTAGATATGGTGATAAAATCCTCTCCGGTTCTGGTCTGGATGCTGATACGATTTCCGCATCAATTATGGCTTATTTAAGTGCAATGAACAGAGTATTGGAATATAAGGAATAATTTAAAATGACTGATTTATGTGATAAAGAAGGATTTATATGGTTTGATGGTAAAATGGTGGATTGGAAAGATGCTCAGTTGCATTTTTTAACCCATGGTCTGCATTATGCTAGCTCAGTATTTGAAGGTTGCAGAGCTTATAACGGTAAAATCTTTAAGCTTAAAGAACATAGTGAACGTTTAATCAAATCTGCTGAGATTTTAGACATTAAAGTTGATTTTGATGCCGATTATGTAAGCAAAGCATGTCAAGAAGTGCTTGATAAAAACAATCTTAAAGATGCTTATGTTCGCCCTGTTATTTGGCTCGGTTCACAAAATTTGGGCGTATATAGCAGAGATTGTAAAACAATGTTTGCCGTAGCTGTATGGGAATGGCCTTCATATTTTGGTGCAGATATTTGGGAAAAAGGTATTTCACTTTGCTGGGCAAAATATAAACGCCCAGCTCCAGATACAGCACCAACTGCAGCTAAAGCAGCTGGCCTTTATATGATTGGTTCAGTTGAGAAAAACCGTTCACATGACTTAGGCTTTACAGATGCATTAATGCTTGATTACAGAGGCTATGTTGCTGAATGTACAGGTGCAAATATCTTCTTTGTAAAAGGCAATGAGATTAGAACACCAATCGCAGATTGCTTCTTAAATGGTATTACTCGTCAGACAGTTATTGAGCTTGCAAAACAAGCTGGTTATGACGTTAAAGAAGTTAGAATTATGCCAGAAGATTTGAAGCATGCAGAAGAAGTGTTTGTAACAGGAACAGCCGCTGAAATTACCCCAGTTGGTAAGATTGATACAATCGAATATAAAGTAGGTCCTGCAACTAAAAAATTGCATGAAATATATTCTAAAGCAGTAAGGAGCTAATAAAATAATGACTTCTACAATGTATGATAAAATTTGGGATGCCCATGTGGTTGATGTGAATGAGGACGGTACAACCGTTTTATACATCGATCGCCATTTGGTGCATGAGGTAACCTCACCCCAAGCTTTTGAAGGTTTGCGAGTTGCTTCTCGTAAGGTGAGAAACCCAGCTAAAGTTTTGGCTGTTGCTGACCATAATACCCCAACTAAAGCCATTGATATGAGCCTTGCAAATGAGGAATCAAAAATCCAATTAGCCGCTTTAGATGAAAACACTAAAGATTTTGGAATTAAATATTTTCCATTTGGAGACGATGCTAATGGTGTGTGCCACGTGGTAGCACCAGAACAAGGCTTCACCCTCCCAGGTGTAACATTGGTATGTGGTGATAGCCATACGGCAACTCATGGTGCATTTGGTGCGATTGCTTTTGGTATTGGCACATCTGAAGTTGAGCATGTGTTAGCTACTCAAACTATATTGCAGAAAAAAGCCAAGAATATGCGTAT
>QKFK01000086.1 GCA_003252195.1 Rhodospirillales bacterium | reverse complement strand
AGAGCCAATTTTTTCTATCTTTCCAGTATAGCTTTTGCCGTTTTCTTCTACAGCTATTGTAAATTTAGAACCTCTTTTTAACCATGAAAGCCAATTAGAAGGAACTATAATCTGTATCTCAAAGTCTGAAGTATCAATAATCTCGATAACTTCGCGCCCAGGAGCCACACTTTGAAACTCTTGAGCCTTTAGCTCCACAACTTTACCAGCAAATGGTGCTTTAACATCACACATATTAAGGGTAGTAGTTGCCATTTGTTTTTCGGCTGATGCTTTTGCCAAACCATCTTTAGCAAGCTCTAAATCAAGAGCACTACCAGAGCCATATTCAGCCAATTTCTTTTCATGCTCTAGCCTTTTACTAGCCGCTGAAATCTCGGCTCTAGCTTTATTTAAATTTGCAACTTCTAACGCGCAATCCATAGAAAAAAGCAAATCACCTTTATTAAAAGCATCACCTTCTTTATAGCGAATTTTTTTAATCTTGCCCGCAACTTGAGATGACAACACGGTGTGAGAAGAAGAGTACAAAAGAGCTCTTGCTTGTAATTTAGTTTGTGCATGCGCATTAGATGCACACAAAAACATAAAGGATATTGCTAATAGATTTCTTTTCATAAGGTTTTACCTTACCATACAATCTTGCCCGCTCTTTTTAAGACCATCGCACAAGTTAGTTAAGTTACCCTTGCTGTTATCTTTAATCATCAAACGGTATAATGTTCCCATTCCAGAAACATCACTCTTTTTAACTTCTACAGGATAAGAAGATAACTCTGGGTATTTAGATGTCATTTCTTTCCATTCTCTATCCGCTATTGCAGATGTTGAATAAGCGCCCAACTGCAAATAATTATTAGCAGAAGGAGATGACGCACTGCTTGAACTTGCTCTTACAGGCCTACGTTCAATATCACTTGGTGCAGGGGCATCATTATAAGAAGATGAACGTGAAGGAGCTTTTGTATATGGTGTTATATTACGAGGCATTTTTCTTTCATTTGAATATGCATCAATATCTTTTCTTGATTGACGAGGATCATATTCTCTATCTTGTCTTGAAGCGTATATTCCACGATCTTTCAAATCTTCTTCATAAGCTCTTCTATCAAATGTTGGTCTATCTAAATCGGTTCTGTGACCATAACCATAGCGCTCATTATCTTCTTCAAACTTGCGTCTCTGAGCCGCACGTTTTTTCTTTTCAATAAAGGTTAATCTAGTTTTTTTAGCCTCTGCATCTTTATCTTTTTCAATAGAAACATCAGTAACAACATCATCTAACCAATCGCCAACAGCCCATTGTCCAATAGCAGGCATTTCTTCACCATCTTCTTCATATGGTCTGGCATTACGGTATGGGTTTTTATCAAAATCAGCATAAAGACCACGGTTGTAGTTTCCGCCTCTTTGATATTCTTTCATAAAGTCACGTTCCCAAGTACCACTATCCCACTTACTTAGTTTATTTTCTAAAGTATCGGCAATTGCCATAACGTGAGAAGTCGTCATAATCTGAGGCATTGGATCAACACCCAATGATAAGAACAAACCACTTTCAGAATCTTGCAACTCAGCAAAAGAGAAGTCTTTACGTAATCTTGAGAACAACAACTCTGTTCTGATTTTAATTGTCTCTAATGAGTTTTTGTTATTATTGATACTATCTTTTGCAATAGAGTGCTTATAAAGACGATTATTAATGTCATTTAAGGATAATGAAACGTCATATTCTTCACGAGCTTGCTTTAACCTTCTATAAGCAACATGAACTTGAGTTAACACCGCAACATTAAGCGCTAATCTTCTTAAGTGAACAATCTCTTGCTTGTTTTTAGCTAAATCGACATTCTTATTACCTGTAATCATATTCATCAGATTATAAGTAATTTTCAAACCACTTTCTGCCCATGTTTTATTATACAAATATTTATTTGTGCTATTAGTGAGGTCTGTGCTTAGCTCAATACCAGGGAGCAAACGGAGCAATTCTTTTTTAACATCACCTGCGCTAATTCTAGCTTCATAATCTTCCATGCGAAGCTCTGGACGGTTCATCAAGGCTTGTTGCTCAAGCATACGCATTGGCAAATCAATATCTGAGCCGTTATATTCAGGCATAGATTTTTCATCTAATGTAAATTCAATCGCAGGGTCTAAATTCATTAATGCTGCCAACTCGAGCTTAGAGAAAGAAACTTCACGTTTTAGGGCTAACAATTGACGCAAACTTGAAAGCAAATCTTTTTGATAAGCCAAAGCTTCTTCTGGAGCTTTTAAGCGTTTTTCTTCAATTGCACGAGACTTATCTAATGCATCTTGAACATCTTCTAATAAATATTCTAAATCTTTTTGCAACCTTTGAGCACCAACAGCACGCCAGAATGCAGATTTAACATCGTGAACAATGTTTTGAACAGCTTTACGACGCAATTCTTTAGCAATGTAGGCTTTATCAACACTTTGCTGAGAAGTAATATAGCTAACACCGAAATCTAGCACATTCCAAGAGACTGACAAATCAGTTGATATGGTAGATTTTTCTTGAGAAGAAGAATATTCTAGTGAATCACTACCAGTTAAAAGCGAAGAACTAAAAGAACCGCTTTCATTATTACGAATATTATAACCACTAGAAGCAGCTACTTTTGGAAGCATCTCATATGATGACAAATCCGCCACACCTTGAGCTAAAACCTCTTCCATTAATTTAACTCTGTGATCAAGGTTATATTTAATAGCTCTTGCCATTGCTTCATACAAAGACAACGGACCTGTTATTGGTTCTTGGCGGGAAAAAATCTCTTGTAAATCTCGGTTAACACGCTCTGAGCGTTGGCTTGATGTAATCGGCGCTTGATTAACACTACAGGCTGCGAGTGTTAAAGCCAATGATATTGAAACAGCTTTTTTAAATACAGAAAAATTGGATAAGAAACCGCGTTCATTACCCATTATTATATTTTTTTGAATTATTTTGCCGATATATGAAATCACGCAAAAAACCTTAAAAAGCCTGTTAAACCAAGATAATTTTGCAACTCTGGCCATAAAATCACAAAACTATATTCTATACTTTAGACCTATATTTCCTAAAAAATTGCTAATTTTTGATATGAAATATTCAGTAACAAGATTTTACAAGCAATATTTTGAAATATATCATTTTTTATGGTTATACTTATGCCATATTTAAATATAACTTTTCAAGCGGAGAAACTAATGAGCGAAAATCTTAAAGTTGCAGTTATCGGCACAGGCATTATGGGTGGCTTTCACGCTACAAATTACGTGGCATTAAAAGGCGTAGATTTTGTAGGCGTCTATGATATTAACCAAGAAGCAGCTAAAAACCTAGCTGAACGAATTGGTTGCAAAGCTTTTAGTTCTTATGAAGAAGTTATGAATGAAGTTGACGCCGTTAGCATTGCAGCAACATCTGTTGCTCACGCTGAAATCGGCTTAAAGTTCTTAAACAAAGGCATTCACTGCTTGATAGAAAAACCTTTGGCTACAACTCCAGAAGATTGCGAAAAACTAATCAAAGCAGCAAAAGACAACAACGCAATTTTAATGGTGGGACATGTAGAAAGATTTAACCCTGCAATAATTGAGCTTTCTAAAATCCTAGAAAAAGACACAGATGTTAAAGCCATTTCTGCCCGCAGAATGTCTGCAGCTAGTGGGCGCATCACCGATGTTGATGTTGCAATGGATTTAATGATTCATGATGTTGAAGTTATTATGTCATTAGTAAAAAGCAACGTTAAAAGCGTAAAGGCAAGCGCCGTAAAAACAGATAACGCAGGCAAAGATTATATCACTGCCTTAATAGAGTTTGAAAATGGTGTGCTCGCAGATGCAACAGCCAGCAGAATTACATCTAACCGTATCCGCACATTAGGCGTAACAACTGATAGCGCTTATATTGAAGCAGATTACATTAACCAAAAACTCTTTGTTCATAATCAAGGTCGCAACCCTTTAATGCATGGTGGATTACCTGAATGGATGAGCTATGGCGTTGAGGTTTCAACCGAGCGTTTATTTATACGCAACGACCAACCTCTTGGGTTAGAGTTAGCTCACTTTGTAGATTGCGTAAAAAACAATGTTACACCTAAAACAACTGGTGAAAGCGCTTATGAAGCACTAAAAGTTATATGGGCTATTCAAAAAGAACTAGGGCTATAAACAGGCCTACTTATATAAACTTCCACTAGCTTACTAGAGGTAGTGTTACGCTCAAAACATTAAAAGCCATCTTATAACAAGATGGCTTTTTTGTATAGTTAACTGTGGAGATTTATTTGAAATAAGAATCACACGCCATAATAACGACTTATTTCACCAAACAAGAAAAAGCTACCCAAGAACAATATTAAAAACGAACTAGCGTAACGCATAAACAAGCTTAACTTATGAGTTTTAAGCATGGTTTCTTCGGTTCTTTCCATACGTTTTTTTAACATCACAGTTGCTACTCCAACCAATGATAACGTAGTTGCTATCCCTAGCCCTAACGCCACCGTTGCAACAACCCCTGCCCATAACACATCTTTTGCCATGGCATATAACAATATCAACATAGCACCAGAGCATGGTATTGAACCAACGATCACCGCTATAACAATCTTCTTTGTGGGAGTTTTTAATATTCATAACAAGCATAACAAGACCAATTATAGCGATTAGAGAAAAACTCACCATTTTTACCAAGTGCATTTCTTGGCTTCTATCGCTAGTTACACCTTGAATTATCATGTTAGTGCAATACACAAAAATAATTGCCGAGGTTACATGAGATAAACCTATCTCAAAGCCCATAATTACGCCATCTCGCCATTTTTTATCTTGTGATAAGAAATACGACGTAACCACCGCCTTGCCATGCCCAGGACCAATAGCATGAACAACGCCATAAACAAAACCAAGTAACAACACCCAGAATAAAGCTGTTATTTTATTTTCACCCTGTAATAATTTTATATAAACAGATAATTTGCTGTTTAATATGGTTTGGGTTTGGAGGATTTTGTGCCACATCCCTGTTGCAGAAACATTGTTAACAGCCCCTTCTCCACAGTTTATAAAAAACTTTAGAGGGTTCACCAACCCTGCATAAATTGGATTAGCTTTATCTTCTCTTAAATCAAAAGCACATTTAGAACCATTTATAATAAGGGGCTCATTGTCATTATAAGTTAT
>QKFK01000209.1 GCA_003252195.1 Rhodospirillales bacterium | reverse complement strand
GATAAAAATGCGCAAAAGCTGAAAGCATTACAGAAAAATATTTATCATATCAAAGACAAAGATTATAGGACTAATGAGAATTACGTTTCTTATATTAAAAATAACAGGAAATTAAAATCATTAAATAATAAGGCAAAATTAGCCATTGCTCTAAAAAATATCTCAAAACTTGACCGTTGCGGTTAATTGTCTATTTCCTTTCTATTTCATCTAATGTTTTGTTATCTTTATTTTTCCATTCCCGCCATCCATTAGCTCTCCTACCAAGTGTAATTGCGGCGGCTGTTGATACAGATAGAAGTGTGTTTTCTTGAAGTACAAAAAAATCATTCTCTAATTTAAGAACATTATTTTGAATTAAGCTATCTCTTTTTGATACATATTTGGTTCCTTTGTGTAATACTTTTTTACACTTACTGCCTTTGTATAAAAGAAATCCTTCTTCAGTATATTCCCCTTTCCCATAGCTTCCATATTTATCACTACAATAAAAAATATCTTTATCAGTGATGTTGGTATTTTCAATATTCTGGAAACACTTTAGCCCAAGAGTAGACAGTAGTATTTCTATAACATTACAATAATGTTCAAGTTCTGATAATACTTCTTCTGATAGATTTGGCTTCTTTGGTGTTTGTTTATTTTCATTCATGATTGACTGATTTATCTCAGTCGCTTTATTGATGAAGTAATACTCCATGTAGCTATTGTGTGCATCGTTAAAACCTGTGTCATCTTTTAATCTTACTGCAAATAAAATATACCAGAATTCTTTTTTTGAATCATGAGATGATGCTCTATCTTTTATATTTCCTTTGCCAATATAAATCTCTGGTTTTTCAGCTTTAAGTGAATCTACTAAAATGTAAACACCATTGAAATCTAGATATTTACGGTTTTCATTTAAGTTAGAACGTGGAACCTGAATTATTTCTATTTTATCGGTTGTTACAGATGCTTTTTTTACACCTTTTGGATTCCCATCTGGTAAAAAAATTTGAATTGTTTTCCCGCCCATTATAATAACTCCTTATATAAACTTTTTATAGAGCAATATTACTATCCTCTATGCCAATCATATTTGTCATTTGATTTTGCATCTGAGGTGTGAGTGGCGGATTCACCTTCTTTGGCTTTGTTAATGCTAGGAGCTCCATAGTTGGCATTCTCAACATTATGGGATTTCGCTCTTTTAGCTTTACCTAAAGCTTTATCTGTTTTATCCATTAACATATTGATATCTTCATCACGAGGTTGACGAGAAGATATTGCAAAATAGGTTAAATCTTCGGCTTTTTGAATTCCTTGAGATTTTGATAGCTTACCAATTCTGTTTTTAATTTCTGTGGCATAGTGGGTGGCTTTATCGGTGTCTACCCCGCTTAATATAATTACAAACTTAACGCTACCTATACGACCTACAAAGTGAGGCGTGTCAATTGATTTTGAGCATATCTCAGCAATCTGAGTAAGGAGTTTATCGGCTAAATAGTGGCTATAATTGCGGTTTAAGTGGGTTAAATATTCTTCAAGCTCAATCGTAATCATTGATAATGGGCTGTTATAACGTTTTGAACGTTTTATTTCTTCTGCACCAATATTTAGGATTTCTTTGCGGTTTAATACACCTGTTAAAGGGTCGCGTGTATTGATGATGTGCAATTGATATTCGAGTTCTTTTTTGATTGATATATCGTTACCAATTAAACATACACCAACAGCTTCACCATCTTTTCCTTGGGTGGAAATCATGGTCCATGAAATAAGTAGTGATTTGTTTTCTTTATTTGTATGTTCGTATTCTTTTTCAATCACCAATAATGGGTTTTCTTTTAATGATGATATGGTGCTGGTGATTTCATCTCTACGAATTTGATTGTTAGGGAAGAAATTGTCACAGAAATTTTTGCGAATTATCTCATCATATTCATAGCCGAATAACTCTAATGAGAAGTGATTGATGGATTTGATATTGCCATCTAAATCGAGAAATATAATTAAGCTACGCTGAGAAAACGGTGTGTTTTGATTAATTTGCTCCGCGCCATATGAATATTGGATGATGCGGTTTTTTAAATGTCTGATTTTCTTTGATTTATTATAGAGTACAAGGCTGAGTATCGTGACTGCCAGTAATAAAACATATAATGATAACTCTAACATCGCCAAATGACTCCTAGGCAATTAATCTATTATTTTTTCAAAGATTATATGACACTTTATTAAAAGTCACAAAGAAAAAATAAAAAGCTCTTGAAAAGCTATTTTTTTGTAATATCTTATAACAGTACTCTTTTGGTACTATTTTAGGAAGAGCTATGATAAGGGTTAATAAATTAACGGATTACGCAATTGCAGTTGCTTCAAAGCTGAGTGTGAATGAGGCTGAGGTGCGTTCGGTTGCAGAGATTTCTAAATCTACCTTTATTCCAGAGCCAACGGTAGCTAAAATACTAAAGCTACTTACTAAATCTGGCATAGTTTTATCTAAAAGAGGTGTAAACGGCGGGTATTTGCTTGGCAAAGATATTAAAGATGTTAGTGTTGCTGATATGGTTCAAGCTATTGAGGGGCCGATTATGCTTACATCATGCGTTGATGTTAAAGGAAAAGTTTCAAAAGAAGTATGTATGGCAAGCTCGGTTTGTATGATGCGTGCTAGATGGAACAAGGTTAATCAAGCGGTAATCGGTGCATTAGAAGCGGTTAGCGTTAAAGATATGTTTGAATAATTAGGGTTAAAAATGGCAGACAAAGAAACCATAGAGACACTAGAAAGCCTAGATAAATATAAATATGGCTTTACTACTGAAATTGAGTCTGAAACTTCAGATAAAGGGCTCGATGAGGATATTATTAAATTTATTTCTGCTAAAAAAGAAGAGCCAGACTGGATGTTGGAATGGCGCTTAAAGGCATATAATTTTTGGAAGACTATGGAAGAGCCCAATTGGGCGATATTAGATTTTCCTAGAGTTGATTATCAAGATATTTATTATTATTCAGCTCCTAAGCAAAAGATTACTCCAAAGAGTTTGGACGAGGTTGATCCAGAATTATTAAAAACCTATGAAAAACTTGGTATTCCATTAAGAGAGCAAGAGGCTCTTGCGGGGGTGGTTGCTGTTGATGCTGTTTTTGATAGTGTGTCTGTTGGAACTACATATAAAGCCAAGTTAGAAGAAATGGGTATTATTTTCTGTTCTATTTCTGAGGCAATGCACAAATGTCCTGATTTAATCAAAAAATATATGGGTTCAGTTGTTCCATATACAGATAATTTTTATGCAACATTAAACTCAGCAGTATTCTCAGATGGTTCATTTGTATATGTGCCAAAAGGGGTGAAATGCCCAATGGAGCTTTCTACCTATTTTAGAATTAATGCTGAAAATACTGGACAGTTTGAGCGTACCTTAATTATTGCAGATGAAGGCTCTTATGTGAGCTATCTAGAGGGCTGTACAGCTCCTCAACGTGATGAAAATCAGCTTCATGCTGCCGTAGTTGAGATTGTGGTGCTTGATAATGCCGAGGTTAAATATTCTACCGTGCAAAACTGGTACCCCGGTGATGAGAATGGTAAAGGCGGGGTTTATAATCTGGTGACTAAGCGTGCGGCTTGTCGTGGGGTTAATTCAAAAATCTCATGGACACAGGTTGAGACAGGTTCTTCTGTAACATGGAAGTACCCAAGTTGTATTTTGCAAGGTGATAATTCAGTTGGTGAGTTCTATTCAGTTGCGATTACCAATAATTACCAACAAGCCGATACAGGCACTAAGATGATACATATTGGTAAAAACACATCATCTACAATCGTTTCAAAAGGTATTTCAGCTGGTAAGTCTAACAACACTTATCGTGGCTTGGTTAAAATATCTCCAAATGCCGCAGAAGCTCGTAATTTTTCACAATGTGATAGCTTGTTAATTGGTGATAAATGTGGGGCTCACACTGTGCCTTATATTGAGAACCGCAACCCATCAGCAAAAGTTGAACATGAAGCAACTACTGCAAAAATCAGTGAAGAGCAGTTGTTCTATTGTATGCAAAGAGGAATAGGGCAAGAAGAAGCTGTTTCATTGATTGTAAATGGTTTCTGCCGTGAGGTTATGCAGCACTTGCCAATGGAATTTGCCATAGAGGCAGCCAAATTAGTTAATATAAGTTTAGAAGGTAGCGTAGGATAAGGATTAAAGAGATGGCTTTAATAGAAATTGATAATTTATGTGCAAAAGTTGATGGTAAAGAAATTTTAAAAGGCTTTACTTTAACAATCGATGAAGGTGAAGTTCACGCTATCATGGGGCCAAATGGCGCAGGTAAGAGCACGCTCTCTTATGTGTTATCAGGTCGCCCAGGTTATGAGGTAACTGGTGGTAGAGTGTTATTTAAGGGTAAAGATTTGCTTGCAATGAGCACTGAAGAGAGAGCTAGAGAAGGCTTGTTCCTTGCAATGCAATATCCTGTAGAAATCCCAGGTGTGCCAACCATAACTTTCTTAAAGCATGCTTATAATGCAACTAGAAAATATCGTGGTGAAAATGAGCTTGATACTATGGAATTTATGAAGCTTGTACGTGAAAAATCACAAAAGCTCGGCATTGTGAACGACATGATTAAAAGAGCTGTTAATGTTGGGTTCTCTGGTGGTGAGAAAAAACGTGTTGAAACATTACAAATGTCAATCTTAGAGCCAGCTTTTGCTATTTTAGATGAAACTGACTCTGGTCTTGATATTGATGCGTTAAAAGTGGTTTCAGAAGGTGTGAATGCACTTAGAGATGGCAAACGCTCAATGCTCGTGATTACTCACTATCAAAGATTGCTTAATTA
>QKFK01000136.1 GCA_003252195.1 Rhodospirillales bacterium | reverse complement strand
AGATGATGATTGTTCTTGCTTATCTGAATTATCAGATTTGTTTTGTTCATCTTGCTTTTGTTCGTCCCCTTGTTTTTGTTGTTCTTGCTGAGACGAATTTTGCTCTTGGTTATCTTGTTTTTGATTGTCTTGATTGTCCTTTGAGCTGTTTGATTGTTGCTCTTTTTTATCTCCTTGGGATTGGTTCTTATCTGACTCTGAGTTTGAACCACCACCAGATTTTTGTTGTTTCTTTAAATATTCAAGATTGTATTTTGCATCTTCATGATTTGGTTGTTGTTTTAATAGCTCTTCATAAGTAGCTATTGCATTTTTTGTGTCCCCACTTTTGGCATATGAGTTGCCAAGATTATACATATCTTCAGTCTCAGAAGAGTTTTTTAAGAGCTCAATGGCTTTCTTGTAATCTCCTTGTTTATAATATGCAGCAGCCTTGCTACTATTATCCTTAAATAACGATGATGCTTTTTTGAAATCTTGCTCTTTGACGGCTTGTTCTGCTTTTTGGGCTTGGTTTGACCATAAATCCTGCCATGAAAAAGCCATGGCTGGGTTAGCGTTTAGTATGGATAATGTAAAAATTAGGCTAACAATCCAACCTTTGCGGAAGGCAAATAACATGCAAATCAGAGGAATGATGGTGATAAACTTACCAACATCTTTCCATACATCCATTTTCTTTGAGCTCTCGGTTAATTGCTTTAAGTTATTATCTTTAGTATTTACATCTTTTATAATTACAGATATATCGCCGTCAGATGTGCTTATTTGGCTATAGCTTCCGCCTCCAGCCTTGGCTATGTATGATAATCTATCATCTTTTTTGTTTTGATAAATACCAATAGCATGAACTCTAAAACCAGCTTGTTCTGATTTATCAGCTTCTTTAATTGCGTCATCTAGCCCTTCGCACTCACCAGATGACAATAGTACTATTTTACCACTGGTGGCACCTGAATTCTTAAGGTTTTCTCGTGCAATGCTAATCGCCCTATCAATTCTTGCTCCATCTTGAGGCATAACCTTTAAATCAATGTTAGGTAAAAGGTTGGTTATGATTTTAGCATCATAGCTTAATGGCACAATTACATAGGCATCATCTGCATATAACACTAAGCCAAATTGCCCGCCATTTTGAGACTTAATATAATCATCAATTTTATATATTGCTCTTTTTAATCTTAATGGAGGTAAATCTGTATCTCCCATGTAAGATGATGCATCTAAAACAAAAATAGTTGGTTCTGTAATATTATAAATAGGGGTGGGGTATTTTTCCCAAGTTGGTCCAGCTAGGGCAATTACTCCGCCAATCCAGCCGATTATTAATAATATTATAGGAATGTAACTGCTTTTAGCTATTTCGGCGCTTAATAATCTTTTTAACAAATGAGGGTCGCAGGCCTTTTTCCATGAGCTAATTATGCGCGCATTTTGCCCTGCATATAACGGGAGTAAAAATAGCACGCTAAGAGCTAATAGCCAGTATGGTCTAATGAAATGAAAATTATCAGGAAGCATGTTTACCTCCTTTGCTTTTGCTTATTCTTAAAACACCCCAAAGGAGAGAGAAGATTAAAGAAAAGGCTAAAGGATAATAAAATAATTCTTTTACAGGCTTGATGTATAAATCGCCACCTTTAGTAGGCTCTAACTTGTCAATCTCAGCATATATTTGACTTAAACTGTCTAAATCGGTTGCCCTAAAGTATTTTCCGTTAGTTTCTTGTGCAATATATTTTAATGTTTTTTCATCTAAGTCGGCTGATGGATTTACAATCTGCCTTCCAAAAAAGCCCCCAACGGCCATTTGGGTTGCGCCAACGCCAATCGTATAAGTTTTTACTTTTTCAGATTTAGCAAGCTCAGTTGCTTGTTCTGGGCTTAAAGCACCAGAGTTTGACGTTCCATCAGAGAGTAATATGGCAATGCTTTTAGAGGCGTTCTCTCCCTTTAATGTTTTTACAGCCAAGCCTAGAGCGTCGCCAATAGAGGTTGTTTTTCCAGCAAGCCCTGTGTCCATTCCAATAAGGATTTTTTCTATAACATCAACATCGGTTGTAAGGGGTGCTTGTAAGTAAGCTCTGGTTCCAAATAGCTCTAGCCCAATGCGATCGCCTTTGCGTTTTTTTATAAAATCTGACACAACTAATTTAACCGCGTTTATTCTGCTTATACTGTTGCTCTGGTACATAAAATCGGTTTGTTGCATAGATTCAGATAAATCTACTACTAATAAAATGTTGCGCCCTTCTTCTTTTATGGGCATGGCCTCTCCAACCCACTGAGGAGACGCGGTGGCAGTTATTAATCCACACCAAATAATAAATGGTAAAAACATAGAAGATGATAATAAGCCAATTCTTCTGATGCCTCCTTTGCGGAGCTTGGTTATATCTTTTAGAAATGGCACTTTTAGTGCTCTTCCCTGCGAATTTTTAGCGGCAGGGAATATTGCCCTAAATATAAAAGGCAGTGGCAATAGCAAAAATACTAATGGGTAAGCAAATCCAGTCATATCACTTTCCTCACCCATTCTTTGCAAAAATCGATCATACTCAAAATTTTATCGTCGTTAAAATGTTTATCATTTTGATATGGTGCAAGGGCAATGTCTTCGGCTATTTGCTTGTTTTTAATAAAAGTCTTGCCTTTTTTATTAATAAACTCGCCCCATTCTTTGCCATATATGTCTCTGATATTTTCATCTTTGAATTTTATAAGGCAGATTCTTTTTAAGATTATTGATAATTCTATGGCGCTGTTTGTAGATAAGCTTTTTTCGATACGGGTTAGTTCTCGTAAAGAGATGTATTTAAGGCTTTTAATTCTCAAAACATTCCATAACCTAACTCCAGACCATATTATAAAGATAAAAGCCAACAACAACCACCAGCCTAAAGCAGGAGGAAACCAACTGGCAGTTACGTCAGGGAAATGTATGTCTCTTAAGCCGTCTAAATTATTCATGTCCATGGCTCTAATCTTATAATTAAATAAAATAATTAGCTATTTTAATATTTAGTTCTCTAAAAAAAGGATATCAACCCAAAATTATTTTTATTTGTAGACAAAAAAATGTAGACAAAAAGAGAAATTTTTTCCATTATACTTAAAAGATAAGAAAAACGGAGTATCTGGTGAGTAATAAACCTCGCACAACCCTAACACGTATGGCTGGTGGAGAACAGGAAAGATATCCTTATATCCGCTCGCTAAAAGATGTCCCTAATGAATATAAAGAAGATATGGACAGATTTACAGATTTGTGTAAAGACGTTGCTCATAAAGGTAGAATAGAACCTGGTGGAATTAGAGAAGCAATGGCCGCTATTGAGATGGAAAAAAGCGGGATTATAATTCCATATGCAACGAGACCAGATTCACCATATATAGATTTTTATGATGGCAGAGGCACTCCTATAGATGTTAAAACTCCACCATCTCCTTCTAAAAAGGATCGTTGGGATTTTTATCCTGAGATAGCTGGCAAATCTATCATTTCACAATTAGAGAAAAGTCATCCTAATTTATATACCAATATAGATGAGCCTATATATGTGGCTTTAGATGTGAGCTATATGACAGAAAAAGACCGCCAAAGTTTGTGGGCTTACTTGGGTGAACATGCAACTGAAGATCAAATAAGTAGGATTGTTGAACTGTCAGTTGATTTTAAAGATGGCGAAAAGGAACGTCTTAATAAAAAAGTTCCTAGATATGTTAGAAGAGAACTTAATGATAGTAAATATGGCTGTGATCTAGGGCTTGTTATGCCCATAGAAAAAAAAGTAACCTCTGATAATAGTAAATCTAATCCTTCTAAAATAAATAAGCTGTTTATACAAAGAGCATATAATAGCTTGCGCCGAATTTAGTCATGTTTATAATAAATGATTATTTATGTAGGCTAAATTATGAAAATTGAAATTTTATCCAAAGAAAAATTAAGTGAGCTCATCGCAGAGCATAAAGAATTTATTGGCGGGGACGATGTTGCTGCTAAGTTAGATTTGTCATATTATGAAATTGATGATGCCGATTTTTCTAATCTGGATATGCAAGATTTGTATTTTCAGAAATCTGTTTTGTTAAACTCACAATTTACATCTTGCTCATTGCGTGATGCAAAGTTTGATAATGCAATATTAAAGTCATGTGATTTCAGAAATAGTGATTTGCATAAAGTTGATTTTATTAAATGCGAGATATTTGGCTGCAATTTTTCTTATGCTGATTTAGAGCGTACGAACTTTATAGAATGTGTAATAGAGAATTGTTCTTTTAATAAAGATATTGTAGAAAAACTAAGTTTTATTGATTGTAAGATAAAAATATGAAGAAAATAGTTCTATTTTTGTTGTTGATGATTACAGCTTGCTCTTCTTCCTCTTATTTCTACGATAGAAGTGGCGATTATACATATTTGTATAAAGCTATGATTAATAATCATGATTATAATGGATTTTATGATATTGCACAATATAAGCAATCTATGGGTAACTTGTATGCAAGGGCAGAGAATGGTGATACTGATGCTATGTTTAAGCTTGGTTTGGTCCATTTAAACGGAGCAGATAGGCCTCAGAACACAACAAAGGCAATCGTTTGGTTCGAGCGTGCAGCAATGGTAAATCATGATGCGTCACAATATTTTTTGGTTAATCTTTATATAGATGGAAGAAGGCGTGCTCCAGATTATGCAGAAGGGTATAAATGGGCTAATCTTATGATCCGTAGAGGTAAAGATAATTCTACTGTAAGGAAAATGTTGTCTAAGGCTATTGATAACATGGATGAGATAGAGTTAGCCCGAGCAGAATATAATTATAAAAAATGGTTACCAATTCAGTCCAATGCCGCATCAACACATGTTGAACCATATAGAACAGTGCATGATATGTAATATTCTGGGCTAGGTCTATTGTTAGTCTTACGTTTTTATATTTAT
>QKFK01000140.1 GCA_003252195.1 Rhodospirillales bacterium | reverse complement strand
AATATCCTTATCTTTTAAGGTTTCATTATATGGTTGGATTTTTAGTTGGATTGCGATTGACTTTTTGCCTTCTGGAAGGTTTGAGCCTTGATAAAGGTCAAAGATTTTTACGTCTTCGATTAGCTCTTTATCTGCTCCCTTTGCAGTTTGAATCACGCTTAAAGCATCTACATTTGCATCAAGCACAAATGCCAAGTCTTTAAACACTGGTTGGAGGCTTGAAGTTTTTAAGAGCTTGCGAGCTGTGCCTTTTGTGCGTGGCAATGGAATGTTACCCAAGAACACTTCAAAAGCGACTACAGTTTCTTTAATGCCAAATGCTTTTAGCACGCTTGGGTGGATTTCACCAAAGTGAGCGATTACATTTTTGCCCAAGCGGAACACGCCAGAGCGACCTGGGTGATACCAGCTAGGGGCGTCAGTTGTGATTTGTGGCTCTAATGGCCCAAAGGCAGCAGCGATTGCAGCTAGAGCATCTGCCTTAGCATCAAACACATCTACCTTGCGAGCAGGCATTGCCCAGTTTTTAGAAACAGCAAAACCAGTTCTAACACCTGCGGCTACGGTTTCTTGCTCACCAGGGTTGCGACCGTTGAACTTGGTACCAGTTTCAAACAGAGCCATATCTGGCATTGAGCGGGCAACGTTCTTTTCGGCTGCCAACAACAAGTTAGGCAACAATGATGGACGCATCTGGTCTAAGTCTGAGCTAATTGGGTTAGACAAGATTAGAGCATCACCATTTTCTGGCATAAAATATTGAGCAAATTTTGAATGTGTGAAGCCCCATGTTACGGTCTCATACATTCCACGCATTGCAAGGTTACGACGGACTGAAACCACGTTCTTTTGGATTGGGGTTAAAGCATCAATCGCCTTAAATTCATCACGATTAAAACGAGATGGAATATTGTCATAGCCATACATACGAGCTACTTCTTCTACCAAATCATGTTCGCCTTCAATATCCGCTCTCCATGATGGTGATTTTGTTGCAATTTTTCCATCTTCTAACTTTGGCTCAAAACCCAGATTATCTAAAATACGGCAGATTTCATCGTTAGAAACTTTTAAGCCTGTTACTTTTTCTACTCTTTCTGGACGCAACGCAACTTTAACTGAATAATCAGGCACTTCACCAGCAATCACGAGTTCTGAAGCCTCACCGCCACAAATATCCAAAATCAGCTGAGTAGCAAATTCAGCTCCGCTAATAGTGCTATGTGGGTCAACATGACGCTCAAAACGATAACGTGAATCAGATTCAGCTTGGAGCTTTCTACCTGCGTATGAAATGCGCAATGCATCAAATAAAGCAGACTCAAGCACCACATTAACAGTCTCGTTATTGCAACCTGTTGGAGCACCGCCCATAATACCCGCGATTGACTGCACACCAGCATCATCACACACGGCTATCATATTTTCTTTTAGCTCATATGTTTTTTCATCTAATGCAAGTAGAGCCTCGCCGTCTTTAGCAGAGCGAATGCAGAGGTTGCCTTTTAGCTTATCAGCATCAAACACATGAAGCGGACGAGCCATATCAATGTTAAGATAGTTGGTAATATCAACCAGTGCTGAGATTGGACGCATGCCAATAGCAGATAATCTATCTTTTAGCCATGCAGGGCTTTCTACATTCTTTACGCCTTTAATATAGCGAGAAACGAATAATGGACAGCCTTCTTTATCTTCAATCTTCACATCAACAGGTGATTTATAAGAAGCTTTAATCGCTTTAATATCGCGGTCTTTGAACTTGCCTAAGCCAGAAGCAGCCAAGTCACGAGCAACACCTCTAACCCCTAAACATTCAGCACGGTTTGGAGTAATTGCAATCTCAATAACTGGGTCTGAACTAAGCACGGTTGAAGCATCTACCCCAACTGGTGCATCTAATGGCAATTCCATAATACCATCATGGTTTTCACCAATACAGAGTTCTTTTTCAGAGCAAAGCATACCAAAGCTTTCTAACCCTCTGATTTTGCCAACCTTAAGAGCTTCACCATAGCATGGAATAATCGTGCCAACACGGGCTAACACAACCTTAATCCCTGCTCTAGCATTTGGAGCACCACAAACAATTTGAAGTTCTTCTTTGCCGTCAAAAACCTTTAAGAGCCTTAATTTATCAGCATCTGGGTGTTTTTCAGCTGTTTTAACTTCAGCGACCACAAAACCCTTTAGGTTTTCGGCTGGGTTTTCATAACCCTCAACCTCTAAACCAATAGAAGTTAAACGCTCTAAAATTTGTTCTAAAGAAGCATCTGTTTCCAAATAATCTTTTAACCAAGAAAGTGTGAATTTCATCGTACAGCTCCTCCGTTTGAGCTAAGGCCACCAGTAACGCTAGGGATATCTAGTGGAATAAATCCGTAATGTTTAAGCCAACGCAAATCTGAATCAAAGAATGTACGCAAATCAGGAATACCATATTTGAGCATTGCTAAACGGTCTAAACCTAAACCGAACGCAAAGCCTTGATATTCTTCTGGATCTATATTCACAGCTTTTAACACATTAGGGTGAACCATGCCACAGCCTAAAATTTCTAACCAATCATTGCCCTCACCAATTTTGAGCTCACCATTAGCTCTGGAGCAGCCGATATCCATCTCAGCTGATGGCTCAGTGAATGGGAAGAAAGATGGGCGATAGCGAGTTGGAATTTCATCAAGCTCAAAGAATGATTTAATAAACTCTAGCAACACACCTTTCAAATCTGCCATTGAGGTTTTCTTATCAATTACCAAACCTTCAATTTGGTTAAACATTGGTGTGTGTGTAGCATCATAGTCACAACGATATGTTCTACCAGGTGCTATAATTCTAATTGGAGGTTGGTTATTCTCCATAGTGCGAATTTGCACTGGTGATGTGTGAGTACGAAGCACATATGAGCTATCAATATCTTTATCACCATTTGCATCTGATGGTAGATAGAAAGTATCGTGCATCTGACGTGCAGGGTGATTTAATGGCAAGTTTAGAGCAGTAAAGTTATGAAAGTCATCTTCAATCTCAGGGCCTTCAGCAACAGAAAAGCCCATAGAACCAAAGATAGCTACCACCTCCTCAAAGACTTGCGAAATAGGATGAATTCGGCCCAAAGTCTCAGTTCTGATAGGTAAAGTGATATCAATTTTTTCTGAAGCAAGTTTCTTGTTCAACGCAATATTTTCTAAAAGAATTCTTTTAGTTTCTATCGCTAAAAGAATTTCATCTTTTACTACGTTCAAGATTTTTCCAGCTTCTTTTTTTTCTTCAATAGAAAGCGAACCTAAATCCTTCATCATACCAGTGATAGAGCCTTTTTTACCTAATGCAAAAACTCTAATTTCTTCTAACTCTGGCAATGAAGTGGCATTTTCTATCGCTTTTAGTATTTCATATTTTAAGCTATCTATATTGCCCATTGTTTTTTTCCTAAACCTTAATTTAAACATAAAAAGAGTCGCAAACCGAAAAGGTAGGCGACCCTTTTTAACGCTGATATAGAAATTAAATTTCTATAATTCTTTTAGAGAGCCGCTTTGGCCTGGTCGACCAACTTGGCAAAAGCCTCGGGCTCACGAACTGCGATATCAGCAAGAACTTTACGATCTAGCTCAACCCCAGCTTTGTTGAGCCCATCCATAAATCGTGAATATGTCAAACCACCCAAACGAGCAGCAGCATTAATACGTTGAATCCACAAAGAGCGGAAATTACGTTTTTTAGTTCTTCTGTCGCGGTATGCGTATTGCAAACCCTTTTCAACTTTTTCAACAGCTACGCGGAAACAATTATTATTGCGTCTTTGGTAGCCTTTTGCCATACCAACAATTTTTTTATGGCGTGCTGTTGCGGTAACACCGCGTTTAACTCTAGACATTATATATCACTCCCTTTCTTAGATATATGGCAAAAACTTTTTAACGATTATTGCATCAGAATCATTAATGATAGTAGTTCCGCGTGCATTACGTTTCATTTTAGTTGATTTTGCACTAAGGCAGTGACGCTTATGAGCAAAGTTTCTTTTAATTTTACCAGTTCCGGTAACACTAAAACGCTTCTTTGCAGAAGACTTAGTTTTTAATTTGGGCATTTTGCTTCCTTTCAAAATAAATGGAGCTTTAACAAAAGTGTTCAGGCATGCCATTTAGCCTAAATCACCCGACTTAATTCAAGAAGGTAATAATACCTACTTTTTTTTATATTGCAATAGCTGTTTTCAACTATTTTTCAGGTGATAATATCACCATCATTTGCTTACCATCAACTTTTGGTGCTGATTCTGGCTTAGCTTTTTCAGCAGTATCTTCAATAACACGGTTAAACAAGTCTCTAGCAATCTGCATATAAGCCATCTCTCTACCCTTAAAACGCATAGTAACTTTAACTTTATCTTCGTCACCAATAAATTTCAAAATGGCCTTTAATTTTACTTGATAATCATGCTCTTCAATATTAGGACGAATCTTAATTTCCTTAATATTAACTACCTTTTGGTTCTTTTTAGCTTCAGCCTTACGTTTTTGTTCTTCATATTTGAATTTACCGTAATCTAAAACCTTACAAACTGGAGGTTCAGCATTTGGTGAAATCTCAATCAAATCTAGACCTGCATCAAAAGCTATTTGCAAAGCCTCTTTTATTGAAACCACACCACGGTTTTCACCAACATCATCAATTAATCTTACTTCAGCAACTCTAATTGCTTCATTAATGCGAGGGCCGTCATCACGAGGACCTTTAGCACCTTTTTCTAACCTAACTATTGAAAATCTCCTTTATCAATTAATTCCATAGATTGCCTATTAAAACACGGCTTAACTCATTAAGCAAGAGGCTACTTAACAAAGTAGCCTCTTATTTAACAAGATTATTTATCCATACTTGGCATTTTTGCCTCATCTGTTAAAGCTTTTATAGCTTCTTTTAATGAGATTACCTCTTGTTTATCACTTCCTAATCTACGCACGGTTACGCTTTCGCTATCGCGCTCTTTATCACCAACCACCATAATAACTGGAATTTTGGTTACAGAATGCTCGCGAATCTTGTAATTTATTTTTTCATTACGCAAATCAGTCTTAGCAATTAAGCCAGCTTTTTTCAAATCATCGCAAACTTTGATTGCATAATCATCTTGCTTTGAAGTTACTGGCATTACAACGATTTGATCTGGAGACAACCACAAAGGAAGTCTGCCTGCATGGTTTTCAATCAAAATACCCATAAAGCGTTCGATTGAACCAAACAATGCGCGGTGCAACATAACAGGCTGATGTTTTTCGCCATCTTCGCCGATATATGAAATATCAAAACGTTCTGGCAAATTCATATCAACTTGAATTGTACCACATTGCCATTCACGACCAATTGCGTCACGAAGAATAAACTCTAATTTAGGGCCATAGAAAGCGCCTTCACCTTCGTTAATTTCATATGCATAGCCATTATTATCTAAAGCACTTGCTAATGACTTTTCACAAATATCCCAAATCTCATCAGAACCAATACGTTTTTCTGGACGAGTTGAAAGATAAATCTTAACGCTATCAAAGCCAAAATCTTTATAGATATCTAATACGAGCTTTAATGTTGTAATACATTCTGCTTCCATTTGTTCTGGAGTACAGAAAATATGAGCATCATCTTGAGTAAACTCACGCACACGCATCAAACCCATTAAAGCACCACTTGCTTCATAACGGTGAACCTTACCGAACTCTGCCATACGCAATGGTAAATCACGGTATGATTTAATACCTTGCTTATACACAAGCAAACCACCTGGGCAGTTCATTGGCTTAATGCAGAAAGTTTTACCATCTTCTGTTTGACCAGAATAGTTATGCTCACCATACTTTTCCCAGTGACCAGAAGTCTCCCACAAGCATCTATCCATAACAGCAGGAGTACAAACCTCTGTATATCCATTATTTTCTTGGCGTTTTCTCATATACTCAATGAGCTTACGATAAACAGCAAAACCTTTATTGTGCCAAAAAACAGAACCAGGAGCATATTCAGGCTCAAAGTGGAATAAATCCATTTCTCTACCTAATTTTCTATGATCTCTTTTTTCTGCTTCTTCAAGCATATCAAGATAAGCCTTTAAATCATCTTTATTAGCCCAACATGTTCCATAAACACGTTGAAGCATTTCATTTTTTGCATCACCACGCCAATAAGCACCAGCAAGCTTCATTAGCTTAAAGCCTTTGCCAATTTTGCCAGTTGATGGAACGTGAGGACCACGGCACAAATCAATGAATTCACCTTGACGATACAATGAGATAATCTCACCTTCTGGCAAGTCAGAGATAATTTCTGCCTTATATTTTTCGCCTTTGCCTAAAAAGAAATCAATAGCCTTTTCTCTTGGCCATTCTTCACGCGACACTTTTTCATCACGAGCAACAATTTCATGCATTCTTTTCTCAATTTTCTCCAAATCTTCTGGAGTAAAAGGAACTTTTTTTGCAAAGTCATAGTAAAAACCGTTTTCAATAGCTGGACCAATTGTCACTTGAACATCTGGGTAAAGTTCTTGCACTGCCTCAGCCATAATGTGAGAGCATGAGTGACGAATAATCTCTAAGCCTTCTTTGTCTTTTCCGGTAATGATACTGATTGTAGCGTCTGTGTCTATGGTCGTAGTCAAATCTTGTGTCTTACCGTTTACTTTTACTGCCAAAGCTGCTTTTGCAAGCCCAGCACCAATTTTCATTGCAACATCAAAGCCAGATACGGCTCCATCAAAATTCATTACACTGCCATCAGGCAACGAAATAGCGACCATTATTTTTTCCTTAATATCTTAAAATTAACTACAAAACCGCCAAAAAGACGGCTAGACACATCTAAAAATGTAAAACTTATTTACAAAGTGTCAAGCAAAGAGATTAGCTAAATGCTAATTTATTTAATTTTCTTAAGGCTAGCCTTTAAAATAAACTTTTTTGATTTTAGTTTTCTGGCATCAACATTGATTAATTTGGCAATGTTTTTATACACATTTTTTTCGTTTTTAGTGTCTTTTAATATTCCTAAAAGCATTAGCAAAGCCTCGGTTTTAGCCAGCTTATATTTCTTTTGAATTTCTTTGACTATTTTTAGCACCAATAAATATGATGACTTATATGTGTTTTTATCTTGAGCTGGTGTTTTTAAATCTTCGTCTAAAGCGCCCTTTTTATCAATAGTATTAATGCTTACAAATTCTTTCTCTGACAACAAAACATGATGCTCATAATACCCTAAAATATAAATAGGGATTAATTCAGCCAAACCCTCGCTAATTGCGGTTGGAATTTCTTTTGCGTATTTATAGCAAATCAAATGGACTAATTCATGTAAGAGATATTTTTCTTTATCTTTATTAATCTCTCGACCAAGAATAGTTTTATCAAACACTAGATAATCTTCATTCTTATCTCGTTTACCACAAATTCCGCCTTTATAAGGCACCTTTGTAATTTTTTTAAACATGCGCCCTTTTGAGACTATTAAAAAATTAAATTTACCGTCTATCTCAAAACCTAATTCTAATAGCTTTTTTAACAGCTCTTCTTGATAATAAATATATTCAAGCCACTTTTGGCTTTTGATTTTTCTAAAAAATATCGGGCGATAATAAACATCTATTAGCTCACTAAATTCTATTTTGCTAAAAAGATATTTACTAATCCTAATCATCAAATAATACACCCATATATAATTCATAAAAAAAACAGCCGTAAGAATATAATATCTAACGGCTGTTTTATTGTTTATTATTTTTTACTATGCAGTGGCATAGTCATAAGCTCTTTATAAACCTCAATGGTTTTACGGCACATTTGCTCTTTAGTAAAATTTTCACGTACATTATCACGAGCAGCGAGTGAAATTTTGTGTCTTTCTTCGTTGCTAAGAGATAGCGCCCATTCAATAGCCTCAGCTAATGCATCAGCTGATGATGGATCATAAAGCCTACCAGTCTCAAAATCTTTAACAGTTTCAGTTGAGCCGCCGTGGTTAGATGCGATCACTATTCTACCCATTGCCTGACCTTCAACAGAAACCCTACCAAATGCTTCAGGCTCAATCGCAGCTGAAACGACAATATCTGACAACATATAAGCCGCTGGCATATCACTGCAATTATCAACAATACTTACAACACCTTGCAATTTGTTTTTGATAATCAAATTCTCTAATTCTTTGCGATAGCCTACTCTTCCTTGATCTGAACCAACAAGCAAACAACAGAAATCTTTATCTTTAATTTTTGCCAAAGCTTCAATTAATTTTTCTTGCCCTTTCCAACGGGTTAAACGCCCAGGAAGCATAATAATAGGCAAATCTTCTGGCACACGCCAATCTTTAGCCAATTTAATAATACGTTCAGCACTCACATTAGCTGGATCAAACTTAGTAATATCTGCCCCTCTATGCACTACTCTAATTTTGTCACGAGATATTTTATAATTTTTAACAATATGCTCAGCAATAAAATGAGAGATTGCAATCACCAAATCACCTTGAACCATCACACGGTTATATGGTTTTTTAATACCAAAAGGACCGAGTCCGTAAGTTCCGTGGAATGTAGTTAAAAATCTAACCTTAGATTTTCTAGCTGCCCATTTTGCGCTCCATGCTGGCACGCGTGAACGAGCATGAATAATATCAACATTATTCTCTTTAACAATTTTGCAGAGTTTGCCAACATTAGCCATAATTGTAGCGAGCTTCTTTTTCTTTAGTGGGTGCTTAAAGTGAGGCACCGATAGTTTTTTAAGCTCATGCTCCATTAAGCCACCGCTAGAAGCTACATAATTATCCCAGCCTTTTTCAGTTAAATATGAAGCAACTTCAATTGTTCCACGTTCCACACCACCAGTTTCCAGCTCTGGCAAAACCCCAGTTTCCAGCTCTGGCAAAACCTGCAATATAACCGGATTTTCCGATTTATTTGCGTTATCGGCTTTAACTTTTGCCTCTGTAGTGTTAGACTTCACCATAATGTGACCTACCTATAAGCTAATAAAGAGAAATTAAAATGAATGAAGAAATTAAATCCCAACCCATGTTTTTCAAAGATAGTAATAACTTACATATTGCCTACCACAAAATAGAGGCATCTGACAATAACAAAGATAAACCAACCATCATTTTTAATCATGGTTTAATGTCTGATATGGATGGAGACAAAGCAATTGCCATAGAAGAGCATTGCAAAAACAAGGGACTTGGCTTTATTCGCTTTGATTGCTTGGGGCATGGTAAATCTGATGATGAATTTATTAATGGTTACATAAGCCTATGGCGTCAGAATCAACAAGAAGTTATTGAAAAACTTGGTAGCTCTAAAAATATTTTAATTGGCTCATCTATGGGTGGCTGGCTCTCATTGCTCAACGGTGTAAAGATGGCTGATAAAGTTGCTGGAATCATTGGTTTAGCCGCTGCGCCTGATTTTACATGTGAAATGTATGAAGAATATGAAGAGATTGGCAAACAAATAAAAGAAAATGGAGTGGCACAAATCCCTACAGGCTATGGCGACACATATTACCCATTCACTAAGAAGCTAATTGAAGATGGATATGATAATTGCCTTCTTAATAAAGAAACAATTGAAATCAACTGCCCAATCACCTTAATTCAAGGGCAAGAAGACAAATCTGTATATTGGCAAAAGGCCTTGAAAATAGCGGATAAAGTTATAACTAACCAAGCAAAGGTAGTGTTAATTAAAGATGCAAATCACTCGCTTTCTCGCCCTGAAGATATCGATGTAATTTTACGTGAGCTTGATTGCCTGCTTGCTAAAGTTTAAGGAATATAAATGAAAATAGCCACTTGGAACGTAAATTCAGTTAAAGTCCGCTTACCGCTTGTTTTAGAGTTTTTGGCAGAAGCAAAGCCAGATGTACTTTTAATGCAAGAGATAAAAACAGAAGAAGCAACCTTCCCTGCTTTAGAGTTTGAAAACATCGGCTACAAGCTAGCTATATCAGGGCAAAAAAGCTATAACGGCGTGGCTATCGCCTCTAAAATTCCTTTTAAGGTTACAAACAACCAGCTTCCATTTGATGATACCGATGAGCAAGCTCGTTATATTGAAGCCGAGCTTGAAAATGGGCATATTGTGGCATCTTTATATGTGCCAAATGGCAACCCATCAGATGGTGAAGTTATTGGTAGCGACAAGTTTAATTATAAGCTTGCTTGGTTTGATAGGTTAAAACAACATACAAAAGAGCTTTTAGATACTGGCAAGCCAGTAATCTTAGGTGGGGATTATAACATTATCCCTAATGATGAAGATGTATATTCAGCCAAAGCTTTTGCAGACAATGCTTTAATCAACCTCCCTGCCCGCAAAAAATTCCGTGAATTATTAAACCTTGGGCTAACCGAAATTTATGGTTCAACCCACCCTAAGCACAAAGATTACACATTTTGGGATTATCAGGGCGGGGCATGGCAAAAAGACATGGGCATGAGAATTGACCATTTTCTTTTATCACCCAAAGCAGTTGATAAACATATCAGAAGCTATGTTGACAAAGCACCTCGAGCAAAGCCTCAACCCTCCGACCACACTCCTTTAGTGTTAGAGATTAAGGGTTAGAGAAAGTATCAATATTATTAAGTTTATGCTTGTGCGATATTTTGAACAAAAAAAGAGCGGGGAGACCCGCTCTTAATTTATAAGATTATTGAAATAGCTTTTTATGCTTAAGCTGCGATTGAGCTTAATCTTGCGATAGCTTCTTCAATTTTTGCTTTTGCATCTTGAGCATTAGCAAGCTTTTCTTTTTGCTCGGCTACCACTGCCTCTGGAGCACCCGCAACAAAGTTAGGATTACCAAGTTTTTTAGTAAACATAGTAATATCAGCATCTAGCTTTTTAAGCTCTTTTTCTAAACGTTCTTTTTCTTTAGCAACGTCTATCAAACCAGCCATTGGCATAATCATAGTTGCTTCTTTGAACACATCTTGAGCAGAACCATTAGGGATATCGCCTTCTAACCCACCAATGATATCTAAACGAGCAAGCTTGTTAATAATATCTTGTTGGCGTTCAATGATTGCAAGACTGTCCGTATTAGCATCTTTAAGATAAATTTTTGCCTTAACTGATGGAGGAACATTCATATTTGAACGTAGTGAGCGAATAGCAGTAATAAGCTCAATTACCCAGTCAATTTCTTCACGCTCAGAAGCATCAATAGCTTTAGCTTTTGGCCATGCTTCAGAAATGAGCATATTAGAGCGATTATCTTTAGTTTGAGCCCATAATTCCTCTGTCACAAATGGCATAAATGGGTGAAGAAGAGTTATAATTCTATCTAAAACCCATGCAGCAGTTGCTCTAGCTTCAGCTTTTACAGCTTCATCATCACCACCGAACAATGGTTTAACTAGCTCTAAATACCAATCGCAGAATGTACCCCATGTGAAGTGATAAGCTGAATTTGAAGCCTCATTGAATTTATAAGCATCAATAGAAGCAGTGATTTCAGCGGTTGCTTCTTCTGCCTTTGCTACAATCCATTTGTTAACTTGGTGCTTAGCATCATATGGGTTAAAGCCATCAACTAACTTACATTCATTCATCTCGCAGAAACGAGCCGCATTCCAAATCTTTGTAACAAAGTTGCGGAAGCCTTCAACCTTCTTTTCTGAGAATGGAGCATCTGTTCCTTGAGAAGGCATAGATGACATAGTAAAGCGCAAAGCATCGGTGCCGTATTTTGCCATCATTTCTAATGGGTCAACTACGTTACCTTTTGACTTTGACATTTTTTTACCAAACTCATCACGAACCAAACCATGCATATAAATAGTTTTAAACGGTGGTTTTTTCATGATATGGCAACCCATAAGCATCATTCTGATAACCCAGAAGAAGATAATATCAAATCCTGTTACCAAAACAGCAGTTGGGTAAAAATGATCCAAGAATTCAGTTTCTTCTGGCCAACCTAATGTTGAGAAAGGCCATAATCCTGATGAAAACCATGTATCTAATACGTCAGTCTCTTGAGTTAACTCAACTTTTTTACCAAAGTGTTTTTCAGCAGCAGTCATTGCAGCTTCTTCTGTTTCTTCACAGAATTGGGTGCCATCCTCAGCATACCATACTGGAATTTGGTGTCCCCACCATAATTGACGAGAAATACACCATGGCAAGATATTATCCAACCATTCAAAATAGCTTTTCTCCCAGTTTTCTGGAACAAATTTTACTTCACCAGATGTTACAGCTTCTTTAGCGGCTGGGGCTAGCTTTTTAACATCTACAAACCATTGATAAGTAAGCCATGGCTCAATAACCACACCAGAACGATCACCATAAGGAATAACCATTGGATTATCAGTTGATTTTTCAAACAAACCAAGACGTTCCATCTCTGCTACAACAAGTGGACGAGCTGTTGCACAATCCATTCCGCGGAAAGCCTTTGGAACATTCTCATTAAGCTTAGCTTCGGCAGTTAAGATGTTAATCATCTCTAAATCATGACGTTTACCAACTTCAAAGTCATTAAAGTCGTGGCCTGGGGTTATTTTAACCGCACCAGTACCTTTAGTTGGGTCAGCATGCTCATCACCAACAACAACAATTTCACGATTAGCAATTGGTAGTAAAACCTTTTTGCCAATTAAATCTTTATAACGTTCATCTTCTGGGTTTACAGCAACCGCAGTATCACCAAACATTGTTTCTGGACGAGTTGTTGCAACTGTTAAATATCTACCCTCTTGTCCAACTACAGGATAGCGGAAGTAATACATTTTACCAATAGTATCACGGCTCTCAACCTCAAGATCAGAAATAGCTGTACCAAGTTTAGGATCCCAGTTTACGAGGCGGAAATCACGGTAAATCAAGCCTTCTTTATATAATTGAACAAAAACCTTACGAACAGCTTTTGACAAACCTTCATCCATTGTAAAACGCTCACGAGACCAGTCACAAGAATCTCCAAGCTTACGCATTTGAGAAGTGATGGTACCTCCTGATTGACCTTTCCACTCCCAAACTTTTTCTAAGAATTTTTCTCTACCTAAATCATGACGAGAAAGACCTTCTTGTGCCAAATTACGCTCAACAACCATTTGAGTTGCAATACCAGCATGGTCTGTTCCAACCTGCCATAAAACATTTTTACCATTCATACGGTTATAGCGAATGAGCAAATCTTGCAATGTTTGGTCAAAAGCATGCCCCATATGCAAAACGCCAGTAACATTTGGAGGAGGAAGCAATACGCAATAAGGTTCGCCTTCTGCTTTTGTTGATGCTTTTAACACTCCGCTATCTTCCCACTTTTGATAAATTTTATCCTCTATCTCTGCGGAATTATATGTTTTATCTAGCATTTTTAGTCCTTCCTTAGATTTTTTAATATTTTAGTTGCTTATACAATGAAAAACCGCCCACTTTCAAGACTTTTGAGAGGGGCGGTTGATATATTTTTTAGAAAACTTTTAATACTTAGCCTTTTCGACAACCCTCTCGATTTCTTTTCTGACGATTTTTTCCACGACGAAAGGAAGATTGGCATCTAACCAAGCTTTAATCATAGGCTTTAACATTCCCGTTGCTAATTCTTCTAATGTTACCCCAGGGCCACCGATAAGTACGTTTCTATCTGCGGCAACAGCTTTAGCTAACTCCGAAATAGCACATGCTGATTGTTGAGCTACTTGAGGAGCAAGAAGAGCTCCATCAATAATCATATCATCAGTAAGCTCCATAACTTCATCCATAGTTTTATAAACAGGATCTGGTCTTGGTGCAGGTGTTGGTGCTGGCGCAGGTCTTGGAGCGGGAGCAGGCGCTGCAGCTATTGGTGCAGGTGCTGGCTCTGGCTCTGGTTCAACGTCGTCTTCGTCAATGCCGAAGTCAGACATATCCAAACCTTCATTAGGATCTTGCGGAGCTTCTTCCTCTGGCTCTTCGTCAATGCCGAAGTCAGCCATATCTAAACCCTCATTAGGGTCTGGAGCAGGAGCTGTCTTTTCTTCCGCTTTTTCTTCTGCGGCAACCTCATCATCTGATAAAATCCTGCGAATTGACGCAAGGATATCTTCCATTGAGGGTTCTTGTGTTTGTGCTGCTGGTGCCGTCATATAACCTAAAACCTTACATATTCGATATGATAATAATAAACTATTCTAACTTTTTTACATAAAAAATAAACATCATTCAAGAGTTTAGTATTATTTTATCCCCGTAGACAACCATTTATTTTTGGCCTTGTTATAATATTCTCTTGAATCATATTCTTTTACAGCCAATTTTAAGTTATTAACATCTAATCTACCAATTGATGACATAACCTGTAAAACTGACAATAACTCGTCCCTTCTGGCTCTTACGTACTCAACTTTTGCATCAAGCAATTCTTGCTCAGCATCTAAAACATCTAAAACCGTACGAGAACCCACACTTGCTTCTTTTTCCACACCATCAAGCGCAACTGTTGCAGCTTCAATTTGTGCTTTAATAGAAACAATACTGGCTTTTTCTGCCATATAGGTTTCCCATGAAGATGATGCTTCCTCTACAGCAGAGCGAATTGCATCTTCTACATTATCCTTACTTCTAACCGCCAAATGCTTAGCTTTTCTAATTCTACTTCTTGTTGCTCCAGCTGAATATAGTGGAATATTTACTCTTGCGAGAATTTGTGTTGTTTCGGATTCGTCATATGAAGATGTCTCATCCCAACCTTTAGATGCACTTGCCTCTAAAGTAATTGTAGGGAGCAATGCGCCTTCACTTGAACCAACATTTGCCTTAGACGCAGAAAAAGCGTGCTTGGCTGAAATCACTGATAAATTGTCTTTTTCAGCTAATGATATAACTTCATGCTTATCTTTTGGAAAAGCATCAAAAACAATCTCTACATCTTCAACTTCTGCAGGATCATTACCAATAACCCTAGTATATGAAGCACGAGATGCCATCAAACTTCCCTCAGCAGATATACGATTAGCTTTTGCTTCTGCATATCTAGCCTCAGCTTGAGAAACGTCAGTACGAGTTGTTTCACCAACCTCAAATCTGTCTTTAGTTGCTTCTAAGTGTTTTTTCAAAACAGCTTCATTGTTTTTTTGCAATTCATAAACAGCTTTATCCCTAACCACATCTAAATACGCCTGAGCAGCTGACAGCAACAAACTTTGCTCAAAAGCCTTAAGGTTTGCTTCTTCTGCTCTTGCTGTGCTTTTTGCGCTTCTAACATCATAAATTGTGCTAAAACCATTAAAAAGTGGCTGAGACACATTTAAAGAAGCATTTGATGGATTTAAGGTAGCATCTGTTAATGTTGCATTATCATTTTTTGTTTCTGTACTTGAAGACCCAACATAACCGCTAGCACTAACTGATGGACGCCATCCAGAATTAGCGGTTGCAATATCTTCATCTACAGAGCGCAAATAAGCTCTTTGAGCCTTTAGTGAAGGATTTGTAGTATAAGCTTTAGCCAGAGCCTCACTCAATGTTTCTGCCATTACAGGAGTAGAACCAAGAACACCTCCTAGAACTAACCAGCTAACCAAACTTTTTTTCACATTCAATCTCATAAAAGCCCTCTTTAAAAAAACATCTTACCCACACCAGCAACATTTCTCATATCAGGGATTTGCATATCTGCAAGAACCTCATTATCAAAGCGCTCACCATCGCGGGTTATTCTAATTAACTTTCCTTTTTGTTGCTCAAGTTCATCGCCAGATGGAGCAACCACAGCAACTATCTTTCCATTATTTGCCAACATTGAGCATAATGAATCTGGAACCTTATTAACCGCACCATTTAATAAAATCACATCATAAGGCGCGTGTTTTGCTATATCTTTATCATTTTCTGCAGCGAATGTCACCACGTTAAAAATACTCATAGATATCATGAGATTGTTTATTTTCTCATCACAGATTTTATCATTTTCTAAACAAAAAACCATATGAGCTAAATTTGACATCAAAGCAGAAGCATAACCACAACCACCACCGATATTTAATACAATATCATTTTCTTTAATCTCGCAGGCATCTATCATTTTTAATTGCTTAAACGGAGACATCATAAAACTGTCATCTGCAAAATAAAGATTGGCATCAGAATAAGCTATTGTTTGAAGCTCCTCTGAAACAAAACTTTCTCTTGGAACAGATGCAACCGCGGATAAAAGCTTAGGGTCAAACTTAGAATTCGGGACTATTTGTCCTTCTAGCATATTCTTTCTATATATATTCCAATCATACATATTAGCTTAACTCTACTTTTCAAAATAATAGAATAACATTCATTTAATATATGCCATTAAGGTAAACAAACAATAAAAAAGTGGGCTTTACGCCCACTTTAATTTTTTAATTGTATTTTTCTTAGAAGCTACCTTCTTGTAGCATCTTTCAAGCCTTTTACAATATTTGATATTTTTTCTGACTTTACCTTACCTGCTGGAACAAACTCAAATTGCTTAGCAACATCTGCAAAAGAATGCAATGTAACAACTTTGCTTTTAACTCCATTTTCTGAAACAACTTCAGCCACATTTTCACCTGTGCTTTTGGGTTCTTTAAGAGCCAAATTATCATCATGTGTCTTAACGCCAAGTTTATAGCTTTCTTTATCTGTGATATACCAGTAAGCAAGCTCTGCCTTAGGTGTTACAAGAGCCCCATATCTAGCGTAACCAAATATAATATCTGATTCACCTTTAGAAACCTCATTAGCCTGAATAGCTGTACCGCCATCAGATTTCACACTATCACCCAAGAAAGCCACTTTCTTTTTATCAATACCCATATCATCACAGATATCTAAAACTTTTTGTCCGTGAGGCTTCCAGCCATCTGTATAATATGTCTTATCTTCTATTGTCTCGATTATTTTTGAAATCGCACCATCTTTACCACGAGGCCCAGCTTTAACATCATCAAGAGATGTTTTGCTACCATCTTTATTAGTACCCCTAATATAAATTTTATCAAATAGCTCTAATGGGAACCCTGCACGAGAAGCGTTTACCACAACCTCCATTGGAATTCCATCTGTCATAGCGATTAACTTAGTGCCTTTAGCTTTAGCCTCATTCAAAATTTCAATTTCTTTATCAAACATCTTAAATGTGTTTCTACCAATTATATCGGCAGTTTTTGCAACATTATTACAAATCTTCTCATTTGTATAAGATGTTGCTTGCACAAATTTTTCTTCTAATGATTTTTTATCTGCCTCAGAAGCAGCTGCATACTGGCTAGCAAAAACGTCTTTTTTTGTTTGATATTCTTCAATCAACTTTGCTTGATAAGGAGAAATATCTGCCTCGTATTTTTCGCCAGTTTGCTTATTGTTAAAATTATCATCCAAAACATCACTTTGAGTGTAATTAACAGAACTTCTTCTGCGATTATCAATAATATAAGCCTGCTCTTTTTTAATAGCCTCTTGAGGATTAGTTATCTTAAGAAGAGCGTGATTAGCAACAGATGGCCCTAACGCATAGCAAAGAGCAGAAATATCTGTGTTAAAGAAGTTTGACGGATCAACATTATCCCTCATTAAACCATATACAACATCTGTCTTAACATCATATGATTTTGCATAAATGGCAGCCACATCTGCAATACAGGCAATCGCCTCAAACGTATTGTAAACTGTACCGTCTAGATCTAAAAACAATGCTTCTACTTCATTTTTATTATTAACTTGAGGCATATAGCAGACTCCTTAATTAATGATTGTATTATGTTACCTAAATTATCCCTGTGAGATAATTCCAAGCTCCATTGCTTTTAGCATTGTAGCAATATCACACCATACTTTTACGGTGCTTCCATGACCATCTCTAATATCAATGCCCTTAGCATCGCAATAGCTAATTGCATCTTCTTTACCACCTTCTAAAAACTTGTTCCAAATCATATCAACGCGCTTATCACGATAATCTGGCAAGTCACCAAAAAGTTTAATCAACACACCTTCACGGCTTTCAGACACCATAAACGAACCAATTTGTGGCTCTGGGCTTTCTGCCATTTTAGCTCTTTCAGCTCTAGTTGAATCTTCACTAGGGAGCAAGTCAATAACCCTTATAATATTACTTGTATTCATTTCAGCCTCTCCTTAAAATTTTGAGTTATTACTAGCGCCCAACCAATTTGGCTTGCTTAGCAATTTTATTAATCGCATTATTATCGTTTGACGGAGCAACAAATTTGAAGTTCTTATCAATATCCGCAAATGAATGAAGTGTAACCACTTTGCTTTTTGCACCATTTTCAGAAGTCACAATTTTTGTATTATCTGAAACACTTTCTGGATTTTTAGCAGCTAACATTTCATCATGGGTTTTAACGCCTAATTTATAACCTTCTTTATCGGTTATATGCCAGTATGTATATTCGGCTTTTGCAGAAACTTCAGCACCATAACGAGCGTAACCAAACACAATATCAGCCTCGCCATTAGAAACTTCATTAGCCTGAATAGCTGTACCACCATCAGATTTTACACTATCACCATAGAAAGCAACTTTCTTTTTGTTGATACCGTTTTTATCACAGATATCTAAAACTTTTTGACCATGAGGCTTCCAGCCATTTGTATAGAATGTTTTATCATTGATAGAGGCTATAATTTTAGCAGCTTTTGAGTTGCTTGGGCTTTTGCTAGCAACATCATCTAATGTCACAGAAGAACCATTCATGCTATTACCACGCATATAAAGCTCATCAAACGCGTCTAGAGGAAGACCAGAACGAACAGCATTTGTTATAACCTCCATTGGAGTTGAATCGGTCATAGCTATAACTTTTGCACCGCTTTCTTTTGCCTTTTTAATAATTTCAACAACATTATCAAACATTGTAAAAGTATCACGAGCCTTCATATCAGCTTCTTTAATAATATATTGCTGTATTTTATCATTTACATCAGCTGTTTTTGTTGAAAATTCTTGCTCTAATTTAGCTTTCTCAGCATCGGTCGATGCTGAATTGTAGCCTTTTGCAAATAATTTTTGCATATATGAATATTCAGCATTTGCTTTATTATGATATGGAGACAATTCAACCATACCAGAAGAAGCAGGATTCTCTTCTGATTTCTGAGAATAGTTATTCTCTATTCTTTTAGAATTATCCGCTAAATATTTATTTTCAATTTCAGTAGCTTTTTCTGGGTTTGTAACCTTTAAGATTGCATGCTTAGCAACCGCCGGCCCTAATGCATAACACATATGAGAAATATCTGTGTTAAAGAAATTTGATGAATCCACATTATCTCTCATCAAACCAAAAACAACCCCAGCATCCATATTATAAGATTTAGCATATAAGTTTGCTACATCAGATATACAACCAATCGCCTCAAACGTATTATAGACCGTACCATCTAAATCAAAGAAAAGGGCTTCTATTTCGTTTTTTTTATTTTCTACAGGCATGGGTACCTCATTTTTTAATTGTTAATCTAATTTAGTAGCATATTTTCTATAAAGAGCTCAACCTTTACTTTGAATTAGAGCGTTTTTTAGAAATAGCTAACATAGCCAAACTATTGTTTTTAGCTGGCACAAACTCAAAATATTTATTGATATCATTAAATGACTGCAATGACACAATTGTTGTCTTAACACCATTATCACCTTCAACCTCTGACACATGATGAGAAACATGTTTTGGGCTAAGAGATTTAATATGTGTATCATGTGAAATAACACCAATTTTATAGTCTTCTTTATTGGTTATAGTTGCTTGAGCAAGCTCTGCCTTAGCAGCTACATCAGCGCCATAACGAGCATATGCATAAACAACATCTGACTTGCCAGCAGATAATTCGTTAGCTTGAATCGCTGTACCTCCATCAGATTTTGCACTATCACCGCAGAAAACAACTTTTTTATTATCGATACCAAGCTCGTCACATACTTTTAAAACCAGCTTACCATTTGGCTTCCATCCATCAGAATAATATGTGTTATCTTTTATCGAATCCATAAACTCTTTCGCTTTACCACCTCTTACCAAAGGAAGAACTGATTCCACTGTTTCGCCTTCTTTTTTGCGAATATAAATTCTATCAAACAATTCACCTGGGAGCTTTGCTTTAACGGCATTTATCATCATCTGCATAGGAGAACTATCTGTCAAAGCGATGATTTTTGTACCAGCTTCTTTTGCCTTAGTTAATGTTTCAACCACACCTTCAAACATGCTAAAATTATCAGCTGTTAGCTCAGATGTTCTTTTCACCATGTTTTCAACCACTCTACCTTTAAGTAGACTCGTATCAGACATAAACTCAATCACAGCATAGTCTTTATCTGAAGGCACTTCGCAATTAGCAACATTATCTTGGAACTTAGAATAAGCATCAGCATATTTATTAGCTAAATCTTTCTGATATTTATTCATCTGAACAGGCTTTTCGCCTTCTTTATATGTAAAATCAGTGCCTACTTTGTTTTTTCTAACAAAATTGTCATTATAACGACGTTCATTATCCTTTAGAATCTCAGCCTCAATTGCTTTGGCTTTTTCAGGATTCGTAACTTTTAACATTGAATGCTTAAAAACAGCTGGACCTAATTCTTCTACGCAAGCGCTTAAATCTGTTGTAAAAAAGTTATATTGATCAACACTTTGTCTCATTAATCCGAAAACAACCTTTTTATCAACCTGATATGTTTTTCCGTACATATCTGCGATATCAACTAGCACCGCCATAGTATCAAAAGTATTGTACAAAGTTCCATCAAGATCGAAAAAAATCGCTTCAGCTTGCTTTTTCTCAATATTTTTATCTGACACTATACACCTCGACTCATACTTAAATATTTTATCTTATTTTTGTCTATTTTAGACATATCAGATTTTTTGTCAAGTATATTAATGTTTTTTAAACACAGAAAATCAACCATAATGTTATTAGCTAACACTGTGTTTTATATAAAAATTTTATGATTTTATGCATGTCTCAAATGTTTTAGACAAAAATAAAAAAATATTTTTTTCTTATCGCAAACAAATACTAATATTAACCGTTACTTTGAAGGTACAATTCCAAGCTTACTAGCCTTTAACATAGTGGCAATATCGCACCATGGCTTAATCACCTTGCCATCATGCTCACCTATATCCAAACCCTCTGAAAGGCAATAGGCAACAGCCATATCTCTTCCACCCTCCATAAACTTGGTCCAGATAGCGTTTATACGTTCATCTCTATAATCAGGAAGTTCTCCAAACAGCTTAATCAAAAGCACTTCGCGTCCGTCATTAGGCATATATTCAGACATAATCTGCTCAGGAGAAAGCCCCTCTAGGCTTTTTCTCTCTTTCTCTATCTCTTCAGCAGAAGGCAACAAATCTGTAACTCTAATTATTTCTGTCTTATTCATTAATACACCTTATAAATTAGCTAGACCTCTTTAGCCAAGCGAAGTTTGTTAGCAAAACTAAATGGGTAAGAGCTTTGCCTCTTATCGCCATTGTTTACAAACAATAAGCTCGTATTCCTAAATTTATTAGGAGATGAGTATTCTATATATCTTGCCATATCTGAGAATTTTTTCAAGACTAACACAGATGTTTTGGTTCTATTATTACTTTCAACCTCGTAAAGCTGACCATAAACACTTGTCGGATTATATGAACGAAGCTTTTTATCATGAGGAATAGTCCCTAGCCTATAATCTTCTTTATCAGTTATAAGTGTTTGCATAGCTTCTGCCTTAGCGCTAACATCTGCACCAAATCTTGCATAGGCAAACATCACATCTGCTTTACCCTCAGATAATTCATTAGCCTGAATTGCTGTACCCCCATCAGATTTAACGCTATCGCCAACCATTATTACATTACGGTCATCAATGTTATTTTCTTTGCAGAATTTTAAGAGATAATCACCCTTAGGTTTCCAACCACCTGTATATATAACCTTATCTTTTATTTCATCGTAATAAGTAGTTGCTTTATTACCGAGCAAAGCCTTACCAACAGATAAATCTTCACCAACTTTTTCTCTAACACAAATGCTGTCTAAAAGATCTGATGGCAAACCAGATTTATACATATTAACCATGACTTGCATTGCAGAGCCATCTGTAATAGCAATGAGTTTCACACCATTTTCTTTAGCTTCTCTTAAAGTATCAACCACTCCATCAAACACCTTAAAGGTTTTATCTACGGCGATTGCAGCTTCTCTAACTACTGTCATCTTAGATTTTTCTACCAACGGCTCCATACTTTTTCTAAAAGCATCGATGTCATAATCTCTTTCCCAATCTTCTTTAGGTTGTTTGTAGTTACTTCTAAAGTCAGCAAATTTGCCACATAGCTCTTGTGCTATTTCTTTTTGTTGCTCGGTTAGCGCCACAGGAGCTTCATCTTGGTAACGGTAATTTCTATCAATAACGTTCTGTCTTGAGAAATTATTTTCATAACGGCGGTTATTATCTTTTAAGATTTCTATCTCTAATGCCTTAGCTTTTTGTGGATTTGTAATTTTTAATAAAGCATGTTCAAAAACTGCATCGCCACCTTGCTCAGCACATGGGCTCAAATCGGAGGCAAAAAAATTGGGCTGATACACCGAACGGCGCATGAGCCCAATAATTACTTTCTTGTCTATCCCAAACATTCCGGAATAGAACTCCGAAATATCCGATATGACGGCCAGCGTATCGAATGTATTGTACAAATTGCCGTCTAAATCAAGAAACATAGCTTCTATCTTTTTTCTTTTGTTGGTATTTTTATCAATCATTTATTTCTCACAAAAAAAAAGCTTAAATTGCGTGTATCTTATCGATAAAACCTTTCCTGTCAACCTATTTATTGATTCTTTTCCACATTTAATGAAAACAGAGGATTTCTCTTATAATTTAAAAGTATATATATAAATATAACCAAATATCCACAGGGCACATTTCAAAATTTATTGTGTTCTTTTGCAAAGATAGAGCATTAATTAAACTCTTTTTAACTATTGTATACTTTATTCTGCTTTGATATAGACATTTATAGACTTTTAATCTATAGAGTTTGTTATGTTTTTAGGCTAGGCTAATTATCGCTTGCTTATAAACTAAGAGACTGTATTAACAATCGGAGGAAGAGGCGTGAACAAAATATCTGCGTCAATGAAAGAAAATTCTGCAAAATTAGCAGAAGCCATCGAAAGACACCTTAAATATTCAATCGGCAAAAGATTATGTGAAGCGACAAAAACAGAAGTTTTCAACGCAGTTGCTTTGGCAGTTAGAGAATTCGCTATTGATTCTATGTTTGACACATCTGCTCGTTACGAAAAATCAAACACAAAAAGAATTTACTACCTATCTGTAGAATATTTAATTGGTCGTTCATTAGAAAACAACCTTCGCAACCTTGGTATTTATGACGCATTACGTCAATTAGACCTTGATATTGACTTAGACGAAGTTTTTGACACTGAATATGACCCTGCATTGGGTAACGGTGGTCTTGGTCGTTTAGCTGCATGTTTCTTAGATTCAATGGCAACATTAGGCCTTCCTGGATTTGGTTACGGTATCAACTATAAATTTGGTTTGTTCCGTCAAAATATTATGAACGGTTACCAAGTTGAAGAAGCTGATTCATGGTTAGAATCTGCATCTCCTTGGCAATTAGAACGTCCAGATAGAACTTTATACATTCCATTACATGGTAGAGTAGAAAGCATCCACAACGCTGATGGCACAACATCTCACTCATGGGTTGATTGCGACAGATTAATTGGTGTGCCTTATGATATGCCTATCGTTGGCTTTGGTGGCAAAACAGTTAACTACCTCCGCTTATTCTCAGCTCGTACAGACCGTACTTTAGATATCACTACCTTTAATGAAGGTGGATATATGCAAGCTGTTGAAAAGAAAATTAAATCAGAAACAGTTTCAAAAGTTTTATACCCTTCAGATGCTGTTGATGCAGGTAAAGAGCTTCGTTTAACTCAACAATATTTCTTTGTAGCTTGTGCTATTAAAGATATCATTCGTAGATATTTGGAAAAAGAAGGTGATTTAAGAAAATTACCAGAAAAAGTGGTTATCCAATTAAACGATACACACCCTGCTCTCGCTATTCCTGAATTAATGCGTACTTTCATTGATGAAAATGGCATGGACTGGGATCAAGCATGGGAAATCACTCGCAAGACTTTTGCTTTCACTAACCATACATTGTTGCCTGAAGCATTAGAAAAATGGCCTGTTTCTACATTAGAAAAAGTATTGCCACGCCACTTGCAAATTATTTATGAAATCAACAAGAGATTCTTAGATGTTGTATCTGCAGAATTCCCAGAAGACCATGACAAACTTGCTAGAATGTCAATTGTTGAAGGTGAAGGCGACCATAAAATGATTAGAATGGCAAACCTTTCAATGGTTGGTTCATTCTCTATCAATGGTGTTGCAGAACTACACTCAGAGCTTATTAAAACAAACTTAACTCCAGATTATTTCCAAATCTGGCCTAACAAGTTCAACAACAAAACTAACGGTGTTACACCAAGACGTTGGTTGTTAAGCTCAAACTCAGAATTAGCTGATCTTATCACAAACAAAATCGGTGATGATTGGGTAACAGATTTAACAAAACTCAAAAAACTTGAGAAATTTGCAAAAGATGATGCTTTTGTTGAAAAATTTGCAGAGATTAAACTCAACAACAAAAAACGTCTTGCAAAAATCATTCAAGACAGAGTTGGCGTAACTGTTGATCCGAACAGCTTGTTTGACGTTCAAGTTAAACGTATGCACGAGTATAAGAGACAATTGCTCAATGTTATGAATATCATTCATGAATATTATGCAATTACAAAAGATGGCGTTAAACCTTCTTGCAAAAAAACTTACATCTTTGCTGGTAAGGCAGCTCCTTCTTATACAATGGCAAAATTAATCATTAAATTGATTAACAATGTTGCAAAAGTTGTAAACAATGATCCTGCAGTTAAAGATTGGATTAAAGTTGTATTCATTCCTGATTACAAAGTTTCTGTAGCAGAAAGAATTTTCCCTGCTGCTAATATCAGTGAACAAATCTCAACTGCTGGTCTTGAAGCATCTGGTACAGGTAACATGAAATTTACCATCAATGGTGCTTTAACCGTTGGTACTTTTGACGGTGCAAACATTGAAATTAGAGAAGAAGTTGGAGCTGATAACTTCTACCTATTCGGTTTAAGAGCTGAAAAGATTTTGCAAATGCGCGCAGAAAACTCTTATAACCCATGGGATTACTTCAACAACAACTCTAACATCAGAAGAGTTATGAACTCACTTGCTTCTAACGCTTTCTGCGAAGATGAACATGGTCTTATCTTCAAACCTATTTATGATAACATCATGAATAAAGACTACTTCTTCGTATTAGCTGATTTAGAAGATTACATGAACACTCAACGCCAAGTAGCTAAAGACTTCCTTGACCAAAAAGAATGGAACCGCAAGGCGATCTTGAATACAGCTCGCTCTGGCAAGTTCTCAAGTGATAGAACTATTAGCCAATATGCTAAAGAAATTTGGAATGTTAAGCCTGTTATTAAAGACTAAGCTTAATATAACGAGATTAAAACGCCGAGATATTTCTCGGCGTTTTTTTTACATAAACGCAACCATAAAACAAACTGATTCATGCTAATAAAAGCGCCACAAAAGCCCCATATATTCTGAATATATAGCCTGTAGCATATAGTAAATTGAACAAACTGCTTATTTTACATTAGCAGGGTAAATCAGCTTAAAAAAGCTCCATATATAACTAACAGTAAATGCTATGTTTAAGGTAAATACATACAAGAAGGAGAAAACTTAGAACTTAGAACTTAGAACTTAGAACTTAGAACTTAGAACTTAGAACTTAGAACTTAGAACTTAGAACTTAGATTTGCAGCAACAATGAAAATATAATAATTATTTTTCCTCGTCGTCATCATCTTCTTCAAAAGCATCAGACCAATCCTCATCATCTAGAAAATCTTCATCATCTACACCATCAAAATTATCATCTGATGCACCATAATCATGGTTAGTAAAATCGTCTTCAAAATCTAGTTCTTTATTAGAGAAGTCATCATCTTCTAAGTCAGCGTTCACCCAATCATCATCAGAAAGGAAATCATTATCGCTAGCATCATTTCCAACTACATCATCAGGCTCTATATCATCACCCATAAATCTATTCCAATCATCTGTCGTCTCCTCTAGAGTTGATTGGTCAAACTCATTATTAGCCTCCATAAACTCAGCATAATCTTCATCAGATATTGTATCCTCAGCAGAAGATGCAGGTGCCTCATAAGCAATATCAGTTTGCCCTTTAATAAAATCTTCTGGATTTAATGGAGCAAAGCTCTCATCTTGCATCCACCAATCGTTAGGTGGACTTGGCTCTGGAGCAACATCAGGCATATTATTCCAAACAACAGGAACAGGTTCATTATAATAACTATTATTATCGGCTAATGGACTAACTAGCTGTGCAGGAGGCTCATTATACAATCCAGGAACATATATCTCCTCACCACCAAGCAATGAAATATCAATACCACCGTCATCTGCTTCTTCATCATGACGAATTCTCCGCCTTTCTGAAGTTGATAGTTTTTCTTCTTCATTACCAATATCTGAGAATGTATCCAACTCATCATCATCTGGCATATCATCTTCAATTGTAATCGTCTCAAACTCGATATCTGGAATTGAGAATACTAAGTCTGGCGCAGTTTTATCAACCTCATCTCTCTTTGCCATAGCAAAATCTGGAACAGCACCAATTGGTGGGATTTCAGCCATCTCTGCTAAATGTTTAAACAGATAATAGCGAGGAGAATCTAGTTTCATTGGGCGTGTCATATTACGTTGCAACAATACAAATTGTTTTGTTAGACAAGTTAAGCACATTACTTTTACTAAAAGGCTTAACCGCCATAGCTCCCGCACCAACGCCCCACTCATACGGATTTACAGCGCGTCCCATATGATATTGCTGATGTTTAGATTTAACAATAGCCGTTCCTGTGTCAATCATGTCGACAAATCTTGATGCCGTAAATTCATTATTAGTACGTAGCACAATCTTAGCGGACACATTACCAATTAAGTTTTCTAAAGCATCTGGTCCATATAATTTATTCACCTGACTAAAATCTTGAAACACTAACAGCAATGATGTTCTCGCGTTACGCCCCCATGCAGGACCGTCGAGAATAGTTCCCACTGATGGAATCCCCTGCATATCATCAACCACCATCAAGCAAGGGAATGGCCCCATACCACCAACACCTGGTTTAGATGAAATGCAAGTA
>QKFK01000241.1 GCA_003252195.1 Rhodospirillales bacterium | reverse complement strand
GAGATTATTGATACTTCAGACTTTGAGATACAGATTATAGTTCCTTCTAATTGGCTTTCATGGTTAAAAAGAGGTTCTAAATTTACAATAGCTGTAGAAGAAAACGGCAAAAGCTATACTGGAAAGATAGAAAAAATTGGCTCTATGATAGATGCAGCTAGCCAGACGATTAAGGTGTATGGTGGTTTTGTTGGTAGTACGGCTGGTTTGATTGCGGGAATGAGTGGTACGGCAACTTTTGAGGGGCAATAGCTTATGAAAAAAGAGAATGATCGCCGTATTGTTGATTTAGCAATTACCCTACAATTAGAAAAAAGTGCTCGTAGCGCAAAGAACCTGCGTGAATTATCTTTCATAATCACAAATGAAACATTTAGGTTGGTTCCATATACATCAGCTTTTTTATGGTTGTTTGGCGATAATTCTAAGGTGAAAATATTATCAGCATCGGGTGTTGAGGTTATTGATGATAGCCTTCCTGCCATTCGTTGGCTTAAAAAGCTTATTCCGTTTTTTGCTAGTATGAAAAAAGGCAAAGAAACCTACGAGATAAAAGCATCTGAACTTCCGCCAAAGGTTGCAAAAATTTGGGCGGAATGGTCGCCAGAAAGAGTTTTGTGGTGCCCGATTAATATGGATGGTAAAATTATTGGCGGTTTATGGCTGTCACGTTCAGAAGAGTGGGATAAACAGGATATAAATCTGTTGGAAATATTGGTTGATGCCTATGCACATGCAATGAAATTTTTTATCAAAAAAGATGAGCATAAAAGCTGGTTTGAAAAGTCATCTAAAAAAATAAAAATTGCTTTAGCTATTATAGCTTTATTGTCTTTTACTCCTGTGTCACAAACGGTGCTTTCTCCTGCGGAAGTTATTCCTGTTGAGGCTTATAGCGTTAATGTTCCTGTAAATGGGGTGATTAAAAAGGTGATAGTTGAGCCTAATCAAAAAGTGAGAGTTGGTGAAGAATTGTTCCGCTTAGATGAAACGGGGCTTAAAAATAAATATGAAATTTCATTAAGAACATTAGATGTTGCCGAAGCTGAACTCAAAAAAACCCAGCAATTAGCATTTTCAAGGGCTGATGACCAAGCAAATGTTGCTCTTCTTCGTTCTAAAATTGAGCAACAAAAAGCTGAGGCTGAATATACTAAGGCATTGCTTGATAAGCTGGTAGTATACGCAGAAAGAGACGGAGTTGCTGTTTTTTCTGATAAAAATGATTTAGAAGGCAGGCCAGTTTCAATTGGTCAGAAAGTGATGTCTATTGCAGATGCTGGTAATGTTGAGCTGTTAATGTTTGTTCCTGCTGAAGATGCTGTGCAATTAAATGAAGGAACCGAGGTAAAAGCGTTTTTAAATATCTCTCCTTTGTCTGGTTTAAATGCACGGATTAGAAACTCTGCCTATGAGCCATCAATTAGCCCTGACGGCGGTGCAGTATATAAAGTTAGAGCATCTATTACAGATAAAACAAACTTGCCACGCATTGGGTTAAAAGCTACGGCTAAGATTTATGGTGATAAAGTTCCTCTTGTTTATTATTTATTCCGTCGCCCGCTCGCTTATATTCGTCATAAAATAGGTTTCTAATTATGGATGGCGGGGTTTTATTCGGGCCAATGGATATTATCTCTGGAACTGCATCCAGAGCAAAATTATCACCTATTCGCACAGATTTAAAAATTATAAAAGGAGAGCCTACTGATAATGGTTCGCCAACATATAAGATTTATGACCCCATAAAAAACAAATATTTTAACATTGGCTGGAAAGAGTTTGAAATAATTTCAAGGTGGGGGCTGGGTAGTGCTATGCGCATATCATCTGCCATCAACTCAGACACAACCCTTGCGGTATCGGTTGAAGATGTGCTTGGAATGAGCAACTTTATGCGGATAAATATGCTTTTAAAATGCACAAGCAGAGACGAAACTAAGTTTCTTGAGGCAATGGCAGCAAGGGGTGATTTGTCATTAGCTAAAAAGTTTTTGATGAATTATTTGTTCTTTAGAGTTCCACTGTTTAAGCCAGATAATTTTCTTAATGCGCTAATGCCATTTGTTGCTCCATTATTTAGCAAAACTGCATTTTATATATTGTCAATTTTATGTTTTGTTGGAATGTATTTGGTGTCGCGGAATTGGGTGTCATTTAGTAATACATTTTCATATTTTTTTACATTTGATGGTTTGCTTTATTTCTTTTTTGCGCTGGCCTTTACTAAATTATCTCATGAATTAGGGCATGCATTTTGTGCCAAAAAATATGGCTGTAAAATACCCACCATGGGGGTGGCATTTATTGTAATGTGTCCTGTTTTGTATACGGATACAACAGATTCTTGGCGCTTGGCAGATAGAAAAAAGCGCATAAAGGTTGGTCTTGCTGGTATGGCTGTAGAGCTTGCTATTGCTGTGCTAGCAACTCTTTTGTGGTCTTTTTTAGATGAAGGGCCTTTTAGGAGTGCCATTTTTATGCTTGCAAGTGTTACGTGGATTGGCACGCTCGCAATTAACACTAGTCCATTTATGCGCTTTGATGGTTATTATTTGTTGTCAGATATATTGGGGGTTGAAAACCTTCAAACTAGAGCCTTTGCTATGGCAAGGTGGTTTCTTCGTAAAATTATGCTTGGGGTAAAACAACCTCCGCCAGAGTTCTTTGCAAAAGGCAAAAGAGCGATTATTATCATCTATGCTTTTGCAACTATGATTTACCGATTTACATTGTTTATGGGAATTGCGCTGACGGTTTATCATTTTGTATTTAAGATACTTGGCATAATGATGATGAGTGTTGAGGTTGGGTTCTTTTTAGCAATGCCAATAGTTAAAGAGATAATCTATTGGTGGCAAATTAAAAAATTTGTAGGTTTTAATATGAATGTAAAAATAACTTTTTCTCTTTTGTTTTTATTCTTGGTTTGGTTCATTGCTCCAATTTCTCGAGATGTTAAAGCACCAGCTATTATTAGTTCTCAAAGCTATGCAAGAGTATATTTGCCAGAGCCAGCTCAGTTTAAGCAGATTATGGTGCAAAATGGGCAAAAGGTGAATGAGGGAGATGTTGTTGCAATTGCGTATTCTCCTGATTTGGAATTTGAATTGTCAGCTAGCGAAAAAAGAATAAAAGCCCTAGAGTGGGATTTAGACCATATTAGTGCCAGAAAGGAAATGCTAGAGCATAAAATGGTGATGATTGAGCAGTTGGCAGTTGAAAAAAAACGTTATGAGTCTCTAGCTCAAGATATGGAACAATTAACCTTAAAAGCACCCTTTGGCGGAATAGTAAGAGAATTAGAAGATGTAACCTTAGGTGAGTATTATCAAAGGGGTATGGTGCTATTATCTATTTTGCGTGAAGGTGATGAATATATTGATGCATATGTGCGAGAAAAAGATATTCCCAAAATTAAGGTTGGCTCAATTGGCTATTTTACCCCCAAAGCTCATGGGATAATAAAAAATCTAGAAGTTAAAGTTGTTCATATTGATAATATGGCAACCAAGGCATTACCTTACCCATATATGGCATCATTACATAAGGGTGATATTCCTGTAAAAAAAGATGCAGTTACGGGTGCGCTTGTTCCACATAATGCGATTTATAATGTTAAACTGAAAATTACAGATGAATATAAAAAGCCCAAGAACGTTGTTTTGGGTACGGTTAGAATATCAACTAAGCCTGTATCGTTGGCAAAAGAGCTTATAAAATCTATTTATGCGGTGTTTATTAGGGAAAGCGGGTTCTAAAAGTTTAAAACATAATTGCACTATCTGATTTTATGTTATAAATTTATGGCAGTTATTTTTACTATTTTAAAGTTTAAGGTGTTTGAAAATGAAAAACGATTGGATAAATGTAGATAAGACAGTTTTTTCTGACTTGTTGAAAAAAATTAATTCGCTTCATCAGATAAGTTTTTATAGCGAAGAATCTTCTTCTTTAAGAGAAAAAGGCTTGTCTTTTTATGGTAACCTTAAACTTGTTGAAGCAACAGAATTTGCTTCTCACCCACCATTAACTATGAGGTTTTTGGTAAAGGGTGGTGAAGTTTTTAAGCTTGATGGTTCAAAAGAAACTATTTATGACATCAATAAAGAAGCTGAGATGAATATTACTCTTGATAATGCTATTGATTATGCAAAGTTTCTTATGGGTTCAATAATGACAGAAGATGGTTCTTTCCGCATTGTTCAGTCAATGGACGAAGTTGAATATAGTAATGACCCTAAAGATGATGAAATTAAACTTCTAGAAGAGAATGTTAAACCAGCTAAGATAAAAGAAACTGGCAATGGCTACGAGATAATTTGTTCAATGTTGTATGATGATTGTGTTTATAAAGCAAAATTATCAGTAACCAAAGATGGCTTGGTTGATATTGAAGAAGAAAAACTTATTGCAACTGAAATGCCTACTCGTCAGATTTTTCTAAAGTAGTTTTGAGGTTTGTAAAATTAGAAAGAGCAAGGTTGTCGCCTTGCTCTTTTTGCGTATGTAAACATAATTTTAATGTTCTTTGTCTAAGATAAGCTAGAAGTTGTTTAAATATATCCTAAGGCCACGGATAAATGAAGCACATTAAAAGGGCAGAATACGCCTGTAAATATGAGGAAACTAGAGGTCGTCTTTATGATGAATCACCATCTTTAACCCGCACACCATTTGAGCGGGATAGGGATAGGATTATTCACTCCGCAGCGTTTCGTTGCTTAAAGTCAAAAACCCAAGTGTTTTTGTATCACGAAGGTGAAAATTATCGCACCAGATTAACTCATTCGTTAGAAGTTTCACAAATTGCAAGAAGTGTAGGTTTGAGCCTAGGCTTGGATGAAGCATTGTGCGAAACTTTGGCTTTGGCGCACGACTTGGGGCACCCTCCATTTGGGCATGCAGGTGAACGCGAGCTTAAAGAATGTATGAAAAATTATGGTGGTTTCGATCAT
>QKFK01000163.1 GCA_003252195.1 Rhodospirillales bacterium | reverse complement strand
GCTGGAGATAAAACTTATACCGCACAAAATATATATATCGCAACTGGCACCAAGCCAATGAAGCTACCTATAGATGGTATAGATAAGGTTGAATATCTGACTAATGAGAGCTTGTTCTATTTAGATAAAGTTCCTGCTTCTATGACTATAATCGGTGGTGGTGCGATTGGTAGTGAAATGGCTCAAGCTTTTGCCAGATTAGGGGCAAAAATATCAATCGTGCAATTAGATGAATATTTAGTGCCAATTGGCGATAGAGAAGCGGGAGAGCTTTTGCAAAAGCGGTTTGATGCAGAGGGAATTGCATATTACAACGGTCGCAAAATTAATAAGGTTTATAAAGATGGTGATTTAATTGCTCTTGAAACTGATAAAGGCGAAGTGATTAAGTCTGAAAAACTGCTTATGGGTGCAGGACGCAAGATTGATTTATCACCATTAAAGCCAGAGAATGCAGGGATTAAACTTGGTCGTCGTGGTGAGGCTGTGGTTAATGATTATTTGCAAACCTCAACCAAAAACATATATGCAGTGGGCGATTGTAATGGTTATATGCTTTTATCACACGCTGCGATGCATCAAGGCATGATTGCTTTAATGAACTCTATGATGCCAAGGTTGTTAAGACGCAAGTTTAAGGGATATGCCATTCCATGGACGGTGTTCACCGAGCCTCAGATATCATATGTTGGTTTGAGTGAAAAAAAGCTAAAAGCTAAAGGAATAAAATATAAAACTATTCGCACAAATTATGCTGATTATGGTGCTGCCATAGCCGAAGATATTGCCGAAGGTTTTATTAAGGTGCATATATCGCCATTGGGTAAAATATATGGTGTGAGCATTGTGGGTGAAGGCTCAGGCGAGATGATAAATGAATGGGCATTAGCAATTCAAAACAACTTACGTTTACATCAAATTATGATGCAGGCTCACTCATTCCCCACTATGGGTTTTATGAGTAAACGCATTGGCGAAATATGGATGATGAGCATATTTGCAAACCCCACAATAAAGAAAATCTGCCAATTTATGTTTAGAATTTAGCTATTATACAAAGGCTGATTAAAGGGCTGTTATTTAAACCGCCTTTTATTTACCTGTTTTGCTTGATTTTTTAGCTTTAATAAAGAATATTATATGCAGGTTATTAATAGTTAGGGTGATGAATGCCAAGAATCATAATATATCAAGACATAGGTTGTAGCGATGTTTGTGTGAATGCTTGCAAAGCTTTGCAAATATTGAAGTTGATATTTATGATGCGACACGTCTGATTAAAAAGAAATTCCCTAAAGATTGCTTTTGTTTTGTAATGCCTCCTGGTGAGGATTTGAAATATGTTGAAAAGCTAAACGGCAAAGGCAATAAAATAATCAAAGAATATGTTGAAAACGGCGGTGCTTATTTTGGCATTTGTGCGGGTGCATATTATGCCTGTGAAGAAATTGACTTTTGGGGGCATCATGATTTGCATATTTCTGGCAAAAGAGAACTCGGATTTTATAAGGGTAAAGCCATTGGCTCTTTAAGAGAGCTGGGCGGTGAACGTCGCTTTGATGACACATATCGCTCTGCTGGTGTGGTTGACTTGCAATGGGGACGCATAAAAAGAGAAACTTCAAAGGTTTATTACCATGGTGGGCCAAAGTTTGTTTCAAACGGCGAAGGTGCTTTTGAGCTATTAGGTGGCTATGTGGTTAATGGTATGTATGCCCCAGCTTTGGTTAAGACGAATGTGGGTAAAGGCATGGCGATTTTATCATCTCCACATATTGAGATGAACCATAAATATCTTGATAAATCCAAAAGCCGTAATGATATGGAACTTGCTAAATATATTCAGCATAAAATCGACCTAGAAGAAAACGAAGAGGGACGTAAAAAGGTCTGGGACTTCGTGATGAGCGAGATTAAACGCCACGCTAAGTTATAATCATCGCTTTTATAATATCCATCAAAATATATGTAATAACGCACGCTGCTTTATATCTATAACAGCATCTTGTTTTTTTATGAAAATCCAACCTAAGGCTCTCATTGCACCTATGTGTAGTGATAAATATATAGCTATATCACCTATACAAATTTGCATAAGTTGTCGCTCATAAAAATATGTGATATAAGCTTGTGATGAATTTTAAAAGGGTGTGGCTAATATGAAAAAAAGTTTGTTAGTGATTTTTAGCTTTATTTTTGTGATTGGTGTTTGTGGTGTCGTTGTAGCAGAAACGTGGCCAGAGGCAACAGAGGTTGTTCTAGATAATGGTAAAAAAGTTAATGTGTGGTGTCAAAATATCGTTGATGATGTGGCAGGCAAAGATTTTGTGTTTAAATGCCCTGCAGATGATAAAAAATTCCATAAAAATTATTTTAGATACAATAGTGATAGAGTGCGTATTGCTCCTAAAACTCAGGTAAAGCACGGAGATGATGGAAAAACATATATTCTTTGCGGGAATAATTTAGACGTAAATGGAGATTATAAAAATTATAGAACTTGTAAAGATAAATTTAAACCTAAGGTAGTTGTAGTTCCGCGACCATATAAAAGCATTGATGAACGCTATAAAAATATAAAAAAAATATTGGGAAAATATGACTTTTCAAAAAATAAGGCAACAAATTCATTGGGTGTTCGATTGAAAAATTCTGTAGTTGAGTTGGAAAATGGTTCATTTAGCCCAACTAATTGTGAGGAGCTGATAACAAAGTTTATCAATCAAGATAAATTCAATTATGTAGAACCTGTTATTGTTACTCAAAGTTATGATGAGTTGTTTAAAAGCATTAGTCTTGATAAAAAATGTCCAAATTTAATGGGGAAATTCGGTAAAACTCTGATGTCTAAGCTAAGAAACACAGATTCTGACGATTTGAGAAATGAAATGAAAGACCAAAATCTTACAGAGGAAGAGGCTGTTAAAAAGTGGAGTTTTATATATTATAAGAAACCATATCATAATTTACGTTTTTATGATTTGGGTAATGGTAAATATTTATTTGTTGGCGAGGGTGTGAGCGCAACAGATAGACTTAATCGAGCAGCTTCTAGAATGTATAGAGTTGTAGAAATGAATAAATGCACAGATACTCCTGTGCCTATATCTCCTAATGCGACTTATTGTGATGAAGGGATGGTTAATTTAGATGGTAAATTTATCTATTACACTGCTTGTGATAACAAATATATGGAGGCACCGTTGACTCTATATGTGATGGATAAACTTTTTTTGTTAAAGGACAGCATTTATGAGTTTAATGGCTGTAAGTATGAAGGGAGTAAGTAAGAACTTAGCTTCTAAGGCCTAAATTCTCCTTTATAACTCTTTTTTCATGACCACGCCTTCTTTATTATCATCGCCGAGGATGGTTTTTGCTACGTTCCAGCCGAGGCTAGCATAGTAGCTTTGAGCATTTGAGGTGTATAAATAAACCTCATTATAGCCCATGTGCTTAATGATGTCATTTTGCGCATTGATTAATAACTTGGCGATGCCCATGCCACGGCTTTCGGGGCGAACATATAAAGATGTGAGCCATGGGGTGAATTCTTTGGCATTGCCTTGCTCATGCTCCCTTGCACCAACCACACCATGTGGAACGTTATATTCATCTAATGCGACTAAAAATAGGGGGAGGATATCTTCATTAAGGTAATTATTTTGAACTTTAGCTAACACATCACCATAGGTCTGATTCCCCCTATATTGCCCCCATTCGTTGAACAACCAACGAGCAATCACCTCCATATGTTCTTTGCAATAGTATAAATTCTCTATTTTATAATTACTCATGTTGCATAAATATCCTTATTTTTCAGTTGGTTATAAAATAATCTTAAAAAAATACATTTTTTATAATTTTTTGTGTTGACAATTTAAGTCTAATTGATAATAATTATCAATATCAGTTAGCCAAAAGGTTGCTGATTAGTATTTAACAAAGACACTCCTTAGGTTTTAGTTAAATATTAGATTATCCCTAATCATGTTCCTTATGTTGAGAATAAGAGCGGTTACCATTCCGCTCTTGTTTTTTTATTATCTCATTATATAGTCATAAAATCAAAACACAACGGGTCAGATTTTATGGATATAATTTTATCAACTATCAATGCCAGATATTCGCACACTTCATTTGGGCTAAGGTATCTATACGCCAACCTGCCAGCTAACCTGCAAAGCATGGCTGAGATTGTGGAATTTAACCTTGGTGAAGCAATAGACGTGATTGCCGAAAAGCTACTTAATAAATCGCCAAAGATTATTGGGCTTGGGGTTTATATCTGGAATATTGCAGAGGTGACCGAGCTAGTGGGGATTATAAAATCAGTCTCTCCTGCGACAAAGGTGATTATTGGTGGGCCAGAGGTGTCATACGAGCAAGCTGGTGATAAATTATGTGAATTGGCTGATTATATAATCTCAGGCGAGGGGGAAGAAAAACTCCCATTAGTGATAAATTCCATATTAAGTGCAAATGAGGCCGAGATTGATAAAATTCAAATCGGTGGCGAGATTAAAAATGTTGAAGGGCTAAACATGCCCTATGATTTATATTCAGATGCCGATATTGCCAATCGCTTGATATATGTAGAAGCCTCTAGGGGTTGCCCATATTCATGTGAGTTTTGTGTGTCATCGCTCTCTTGTGGGGTGAGGGACTTTGCTCTTGATGAGTTTTTATCGCAGATGGCAAAGCTAATTGAGCGTGGGGTGCGTCACTTTAAGTTTGTTGATAGAACCTTTAACCTTAAATATGAGCGAGCTGCTAAAATTGTTGATTTCTTTTTGAATAATCATAAAGATGGCATGATGCTCCATTTTGAAATTTTCCCCGATAAGCTGACCGATAAAATGCTGGCTTTAATTGCCAAATGCCCGCCAGAATTTTTGCATCTTGAAGCAGGGGTGCAGAGCTTTAACCTTGATGCGTTAACCGCAATCTCTCGCAAGCAAGATGAACAAAAAACCTTAGATAATTTACGCTTTATTCGGGAGCAAACAGGGGCGTTAGTCCATGCGGATTTAGTCGCTGGCTTGCCTTATGAAGATTTAGCTAGCTTTGCAGTCAGCTTTGATAAATTATTCTCATCTCGCCCGCATGAAATCCAACTCGGTATCTTAAAACGCCTTAAAGGCACGCCTATCTCACGCCACACCGATGATTGTGCAATGGTATATGCCAAAGATGCCCCATATGAAATTTTACAAAATAAATTCATCACTTTTGCAGATATGCAACGCCTCAAGCGTTTTGCCAGATATTATGATATTTTTATAAATGCAGGCAATTTTAACAATACTACGGCAGATTTATTCCCCTCTGGGCAATCGGCTTTTGCTTGCTTTATGAGCTTTAGTGACTACCTATGGGGCAGAACCGAACGCACGCATAAAATCTCAATTGAGAACCAAGCTGAATTGTTGTTCTCATATTTGCAGGATAAGGTTGATATAAATAAATTGCGTGAAAATATTCGCAAAGATTATTATACTGATATCGGACGTAAATCGAGGCTTAAATTTTTGGAGTAAAATAATGGGTGAAGTCAGCGAAAAAGTTTTAGAAATCTTTAAATCAATTTCAGATATTCCACGTGGTTCAAAGAACGAAAAACAAATTTCTGATTGGCTTTGCAAATTTGCCAGTGAGCGTGGCTTAGAATATAAACAAGATAAACTCCTTAATGTGCTAATTAAAGTCCCTGCGACTGAAGGTTATGAGCTGAAGCCAATTATTGTGCTTCAAGGGCATATGGATATGGTCTGCACCAAGCGTGGCGGAGTGATTCACGATTTTACTAAAGACCCAATCAAGCTCGTGCGTGATGGCGAGTGGCTAAGGGCTGACGGTACTACATTGGGCGCAGATAACGGCATTGCACTTGCTATGGCATTGGCAATAGCCGATGATAAAAACATTGCTCACCCAGCATTAGAGCTTCTTTTTACAGTAGATGAAGAACAAGGCATGAGCGGTGCAAGTGGGCTAGAACCAGATTTTATAAAAGGTCGCAAGCTAGTTAATATCGACTGGGAAGAAGATAGCGGATTTGGCATTGGTTGTGCCGATGGCAGATTGCTAAATGTAACCTTCCCGCTAGAGCGCACAAGCTTTAATAATCAGCATATATACACCATTTCTTTAAGCGGGCTAAAAGGCGGTCACTCTGGTGTTGATATCAACAAACA
>QKFK01000056.1 GCA_003252195.1 Rhodospirillales bacterium | reverse complement strand
GTGGGTACTGTATCTGAACTTGAAAGACGTATGGCTCATATAACAAAGCCAATTACAGTTGCTGTTATGGGCTGTGTGGTAAATGGCCCTGGTGAGGCTAAAGAAGCTGATATCGCTGTTGCTGGTGGTGGCGGTGATGAAAATATGGTTTATATTGGCGGTGTGCCTGACCATAAGGTTAAAAACTCTGATGTGATTGACCATATGTCAAAATTAATAGAAGAGATTGTAAATAAATAATAAGGGAGAAAAGCCGTGGCTGATTTGCAAACCGTAAGAGGTACTCACGATTTATTTGGTGATGAATATTTAAGACATAAATATATCGCCGATGTTGCTATGGATATTACCTCACGTTATGGTTTTTCACCAATTGCTACACCGATATTCGAGTTTACCAATGTGTTTTCTCGCTCAATTGGCGAGACTACTGATGTGGTTACAAAAGAGATGTACTCTTTTGAAGATAGGGGCGGTGAGAGTTTGACATTGCGTCCAGAAGGTACTGCTGGTGTGGTTAGAGCTTTTATTTCAAATGGTTTACAACAAAATACGCCTGTTAAATTTAGCTATCATGGCCCAATGTTCCGCTATGAAAGACCTCAAAAAGGTCGCCAAAGACAATTTCACCAATTTGGTGTTGAACTCTTAGGTGTGGCTCAGCCTCAGGCAGATGTTGAAGTTGTTGCAATGGGGGCAGATTTCTTAGAGGCAATTGGCTTAAAAGATAAAATTGAGCTGCAAATTAATACTCTTGGTGACACAGCAAGTCGCGAGCTTTATAAAGAAAAATTGGTTCAATATTTTAGTAAATATACCAATGATTTGTCAGAAGATAGCCGTAATCGCTTAGAGAAAAACCCTCTTAGAATTTTAGATTCAAAAGAAGAATGTGATAAACTCATTGTTGAAGATGCTCCTGTGTTAAAAGAATATCTCAATGATGAATCTCGCAAGTTCTTTGATGATGTTCTAAAAGGTCTAAGTGCTTTAGGTATCAAATATGTGGAAAATGATCGTTTGGTTCGTGGGTTAGATTATTATTCTCACACTGCTTTTGAATTTGTGACTACTAAGCTTGGTGCTCAGGGTACTGTTTTAGGTGGTGGTCGTTATGATGGTTTGGTTGAACAAATGGGTGGAAAATCAACACCTGGTATTGGTTGGGCTTGTGGTATGGAGCGTCTTTCGATGTTGCTTGAAAAATCTCCAGCTTTGCAAAGACCAATTGTGATTATTCCTGTTGGCCCAGATGTGCAAGATGAAGCAATGAAAATTGCCCATGATTTACGTAGAGCAGGGTTTGTAATAGAACAAGGATATGCAGGTAATATTGCTAAACGCATGAAAAAAGCTGATAAAGTTAATGCTTGTGCAGCTATTATTTTGGGCTCAGATGAATTATCTCGCTCAGTTGTTATGTTAAGAGATTTAGATAGTGGTGATCAGCAAGAAATTGCTTTAGATAAATTATCTCACGCACTTGAAGATTATAATAAATAGGAGTTTTACATGAGTATTGAAGAAAAACTAGATACGATAGTTTCACGCCATGAAGAGCTTCGTGTGCTTTTAAGCTCTCCTAATGTGCCAGCTGATGAGTTTGTTGCTATGTCAAAAGAACTTGCGTCATTAGACGAGGTGGTTGAAGCTGTTAAAGAATATAAAACATCTTGCCAGTCTATGAAAGATGCTGAGACGATGATGGAAGATTCATCTCTTGATTCTGAAATGCGCGATTTGGCTAGAGAAGAATTTTATGAAATAAAAGAGCAAATTCCTGGTCTTGAAAGAAATATACAAATTCTTCTTATTCCTAAAGATGACGCAGATGAAAAGAATGCTATTTTAGAAGTTAGAGCTGGTACAGGTGGTGATGAGGCCGCTTTGTTTGCCGCTGACTTGTTTAAGATGTACGAAAGATATGCCGATCATAGAGGTTGGAAATTTGAAGTAATGGAAGTTAGTGAAACAGGTATTGGTGGTTACAAAGAAGCATTTGCTATGATTAAAGGCAAAAGTGTGTTTTCTAGATTGAAATTTGAATCAGGTGCTCATCGTGTACAACGTGTTCCTGAAACAGAAACACAAGGAAGAGTTCATACATCTGCTGCTACTGTTGCGGTTATGCCAGAGGCAGAAGAAGTTGATATTAAGATTGATCCAAAAGATTTGCGTTTTGACACATTTAGAGCTTCTGGTTCTGGTGGACAGCACGTTAATAAAACAGAATCTGCGGTTCGTATTACTCACATTCCAACAGGTTTAGCCGTTGCGTGCCAAGAAGAAAAATCTCAGCATAAAAATAAAGACAAGGCGATGAAATTATTGTGTTCGAGATTATATGATATGCAGAGGCAAGAAAAAGATGCTGAGCGTTCAGCTAACCGTAAAAGTCAGGTTGGTTCTGGAGATAGGTCTGAACGTATCAGAACATATAACTTTCCTCAAGGTCGCGTAACTGACCATAGAATTAATCTTACTTTGTATAAGATTGATGAAATTATGGCTGGTACTGGTTTGGAAGAAATAGTTGAAGGCTTAATTGCAGAAGATCAAGCTACTAAACTTGCTGAGTTAGGATAAGATGCTTAAAACAGTTAAAGAAATGCTCAAATGTGCAGAAGAAAAACTAGTAGAAGCTGGTGTTTGTGATTCACCACGCCTCGATGCTAAATATCTTTTAGCCCATGTTATGAAGCTAGATTTATCTGAGCTTCCTATATCTGGCGATAAGCCCGTGCCATTTGAAGTGGAAGATGAGCTAGAAGAGCTGTTAAAAAGACGTATGGATTATGAACCTGTTTCTAAAATTATTGGTTCAAGAGGTTTCTGGAAACACGATTTTAAAGTTAATGAATATGTGCTTGACCCAAGGGCAGATACTGAAACCTTAGTTGAAACTGCGCTTAAATATGCTGCAACTATAGATGTTAAAAAAATTGTAGATTTTGGTGTTGGTAGTGGCTGTATATTATTATCTGTTTTGTCAGAGCTAGAAGGTGTTTGCGGGATAGGTGTTGATATTAGCGAAGAAGCTATAAAAATAGCTGAAGAAAACGCTGCCACATGTGGCGTTAAGGATATGGTTGGCTTTTTGCGTAAATCATGGAGCGATGATGACTTTCTTGAGCATATAGAAAGAGATTATGATATTATTTTATCAAACCCTCCTTATATCACTACAAACGACTATAATAATTTATCAAAAGAAGTTGTTAACTACGATCCTGAATATGCCCTTTGTGGTGGCGATGATGGCTTGGATGCTTATAGAGAGCTTGCTCCAATCTTTTATAAAGTTTTAGCTAAAGATGGTGTGGTTGTCTTAGAAATAGGAAAAGGTCAAATGGGAGATGTGGTTGATATCATGTCATCATATGGCTTTGTTTTAATTGATAAAATAAGAGATATGGGTGGTGTTCTTCGTTGCCTTGTCTTAAAAAAATTACAAAAACTATAAAAAAAGGTAGCAAAAGCAATTGTTTTCTTATAGTCTACGCTTAGTAGTTTATGGAAGGCTTTTAATGTTTAGCTCATAAATGAAGTCCTGCTTCTAATGTGGATATAAGTTATATAGCAGGCACTAGATCAACATTTATAAAATAGATAGGTAAATATGCAGCAACGAGGCTCTAAACCCTTTTCGCGTTCTTTTTCTCGCAAGAGTAAAGGCAAAAGAAGAAACAATAATAATAACCAAAATTTTTCCTTAAGATTAAATACCGTATTAGATAGTAATGGCCCAAATGGTCATGTTAAGGGTACGTGTCAGCAATTGGTTGATAAATATGTATCTCATGCAAAAGAATGGCGCGGCCAAGATGATTATATTGCTGCTGAGAGTTGCCAACAATATGCAGAACATTATAATAGGTTAGTAGCGACTATTATGGAGCGCATGGCTGAGACTAGAGCTAATAATCCTAGAGACGATGCAAATGAAGAAGGCGCCTCAGATGCAACTGATGAAAATGTATTAGAAACAGAAGAAACTGAAGTTAATTCATCTTCTGAAGATGATGCAGATGATTCTAATGATGCTGATGATGCTGATGAAGTAATCGATGAAAATATTCAGCCAGCCGCTTTTCAAGGATTGAATGTTGCTTTCTTAAATAAAGAAGTATCATTACCAGAATCTGATAAGAAAGACGATAAGAATAGCAAGCGTAGTCGTAAACCTCGTTCGCAAGGACCTCGTCGTACTCCTAAAAAAGAGACAACAAAGGTTGATGAGGCTAAAGAAGATATCGCATAAAATATTTTATGTTTTATTATTAAAGAGGGGGTTTGTGCTCCCTCTTTTTTTTTATATGTTTTGTGTAATTGCAGATAAATATTATGAATGCTATTCTAGAATATTATTTATTTTAATTGCTATCTAAGAAGGTTTTGTTTTTGAAAATACTAATATTAGGAAAGCTTGGTGCTGGTAAGTCAACATTAGCTTATAAAATTAATAAAGAATTGGGCTTAGCTAGGCTTAATCTTGATGAAATTGTTAGAACTCCAGATGGAGGGTGGTATTCTGAAGCAGAACAACAGCTAAAACTTCATGATTTTATAATTAATAACAATTCATGGGTAATGGAAGGTAGTGCTTATCGTCTATATAAAGATTTAACCCCTGATTTAGTTGTTTATATAGATATATCAAGAATTAAAGCTGTATACAGATTTACACGGAGATTTTTTGAGGCAAAAAAGCTATTGGATATGTATGATGGATCGTTACTTATGCATGATAGGGCTGATGAACCTGTTCAGCCATATCATTATCGTAAGCCAACATTATCAAAAATCATCGATTGGGATAGATGCAATGTTAAAATAACTAATGATGCTAATTCATATGTAAAAGATGCGTCTTGTAAAATTATCAAGATTAAAAATAAGAATGATTACTCTAAAATATTTAATGCATTGGCGGAATATGGTGCGCAGTAGCTATTGTTAAATATATAGCGCGTAGTTAT
>QKFK01000211.1 GCA_003252195.1 Rhodospirillales bacterium | reverse complement strand
GGAACAGTCGAGAGGAACTGTTGATAAAGCTCCAAGAGAAGATAATTCTCAGCAAGCAGAAGCTCCAGCGTTGCGTAAGATATCGTCGTCTAAGCCGAATGTGAATGTAAACGTTAATACGAATAATAGGAAATAGTGGCATGGCACGTAGAGGCGGTTTTTTAGGATATGTATATGAAGAGGGCAGTGAAGAGCTCCATAAGGCGTATAACTGGCTTTATATTACAATATTCATTAGTATATTTATATTCTGCCTATTTGCGCTTTTATCGTTGCCATTAGGTTATATGATTGGTAATTCATTTTCTGATGCAAGTTATGATGCTGCAATAAAATTTGTCAAAATATCTGTTACTAATCCAGCGCATTTGTTCACACAATATTGGACATGGTTAAAGCAGGTGGTGACTTACGATGGTGCTTTTTCTCTAGCTATGTGGGTGCCTATATTACCAATAATTATGTTTTTCACTTCGTTTTTTATAGGCTTTTTTACTAACCCATATGAGTTTGTTATTCGGTCTATGGGTGATGCTCGTATTGCAGAGCCTAAAGATATGCAGAAGATGGGTGTGTTTGACGGAAAATATATGCTCTTAGGCGCGTATAACGGCAAGATGGTAAAGTTAACTGATGTTGGTTCTGTATTGTGCGTTGGTGGTACTGGTGTTGGAAAAACTGCCGCGGTGTGTGTGCCCGCAATTCTTGAGGCTGATGATCATACTATATTTGCATATGACCCTAAGGGTGAATTATGGGGGAAAACATGTGGTCATCGAGCAACACTAGGTCCTGTATATAATTTTGCATGGCATGAGCTTGATAGGCCAGATGAAGGTGTTTATTTTGCTAGGTGGAATCCTCTTGGTCCAGGAAATTTTCCTCCGCCATGCCCTGGGCGAGAGAATTATACAGCCGGTTTGGCGTACTTCTTAGTGCCAGATGGTGGCGATGGTGGTGATGATTATTGGACTAAAATCGCCAGAGGTACACTAACAGGTTTATTGTTATATTTGGCTTTTAAGGTAGAGCAGGCAAAGGCTAACGATTACTTTTTAGGAAAGCTAAATGAAGGTGGGTTAGATGAAGCCGATGTTGGAGTTTTAGAAAGCTATTATCGCGCAATCCAGGGGTTAAAAAAGCTCTGATTAACCTAAAAAAAGGTGCGCTTGATATAGATAATTATCTACCTATCGGCTGTTGGGAAGGGTTGCCTGAAGCGTGGGAAGGAAGACAGGCTTGTTTTGCTATGGTGCTAGACTGGCTTACCCAAATTCAAATAAAAGTAAATATGGAAGATAAGGCGATTAAAGATACGCAAGACAGATCTTTAGCTCATCTTGACCCTATGCGTGTTATTTTAGAAAGATGTATTGATGAAGCAGTTTTCTTTGGCTATTCAAGGCGTACAATCCTAGAGCTTAACCAATTTGCTAACACTCCTAAAAAGCAACGCTCATCAATAATGTCGTTAATTATTGCTGGTATGACGCCATTTAAAAACCCAACAATTCGTGAGAGAACCTGTTCTAGTGACATCTATTTTGGGGATATGCGTGGCTATAAAGACCCAGATGGAAATTGGCACGCTAATTCTGTGTATTTGAGTTGTGTGGCACTACCTGGTAGCCAAGGTATGTTTAAAATATTCTTCGAATATATGGGGGGTACTTGCATTTCATCTAAACCAGGTGTTGGTGGTATGGGGCCATTCCCTTGCTTGATGGTGGTTGATGATATGCAGGGGATTCCATCAGTGGGAACTATTCTCGACGGTCCTGCATGGGGGCGTAACGCGAGAACATCATTGCT
>QKFK01000085.1 GCA_003252195.1 Rhodospirillales bacterium | reverse complement strand
TGTGGCGTTGCGGTGTTTGATAAAGCAACTAATTTGGTCTTTTATAATAAGCCATTTTTAGATTTATGGGGAATTAGTCACGCGTTTGCCGCAACAACCCCAAGCTATAGTATGGTATTAGACGATTTGCGCGACAGACGTAAATTACCTGAGGTGCCTGATTTTAGGGCTTATAAAAAAGCAGAAACAGATGCTTTTGGCTCTATTGTTGATAATAAAGAAGACTTTATTCATCTGCCAGATGGTAAAACATTTAAACGTGCCCGTATTGCACATCCATTAGGTGGTTTGCTTATTACATATGAAGATATAACCGACAGACTCGCCTTAGAAACTTCATATAACACCTTATCAGCGGTGCAAAAAGAAACCGTAGATAACTTGCAAGAAGCTGTAAGTGTGTTCTTAAACGGCAGGTTAGAATTGTTTAATCCTGCTTTTTGTAGGCTTTGGGATATTGACAAATCTAAGCTTGAAAATAAACCATCAGTCGAAGAAATGGTGGATTTGGTCCATAAATATTTTTCTGATGTTGAAGATTGGGCATTATTTAAAAAGCAACTCGTTAAATATTTTACGGGGCAGGTTAAAGAAGATATTCGTTTGCACCGCCAAGATGGCGTGATAATTGATCCTAAATCTGTGCTTCTTCCAGATGGTGGTATTTTAATCAGTTATGCTAATGTAATCGCAGAAAACAGCTAAAAATGATTAAATGTTAAATATTTGTCATAATTGACAGAAAGATTGACAAAAACAATAAGTGACCATTATCATAGAGATATAGTTTATTTTTATCTTAGGTGATGTATGGCAAGAGAAACATCTTTAAAAGACGTAGCGTTTGACTGGGCTCCTTCTAGTAGAGGGGGAAAAGATGCTGAGCGCCGTGAAAAAAAAGAGGCTGAGACAGAGAAAGATGCTATTTCATCTAATGATATTACTTCAAGACAACAAAATGTTCAGGATTCTCGCTCTCGCTTAGAAGCATTGCGCGAAAAAAATGTTCACGGTGATGAGATAAACCAACAATCAGGTAGAGATGTAGAGCTCTTAAAACAACAAGCCAGAGAAGCTGAAGAGCTAGGCAATAAGCCTCTTAAAAGAAATGAGGAAAAAGGCTTAACCGATAGAGATGTTATAAGAGATAGAGAATCTATCCAGTTTACCAATCAAGAGAATACTAAAATAGCTATTAAAAAGATGGAGCGCGCTTCTGGAAAAATGAGCGCAAAAGATAAGAAAGAAGAGCTCGGAAAAGCGGCTAGATCTGCTAGTCCAATGGTTGATAACAAGCGCAATGTTAAAAACATAACTAAACGCCAGATAGAAAAAGAAGTTAAAAAGTTACAGAAAAATAATACAGGTCTTGGAAATATTAAATCTTCGGATTTAAAAGGAAAAGACGGATTAAAAAAACTTAAAGGCTTAAAAGAGGTCAATTCTGTAGAAAGCCGTTTGGGTAAGAAAAAATCAAGAGAAGTTAGGGCTAATGTAAGTGATGCTAAGCATTTGTCCGGCTCAGAGAGAAGGCAGTTAAAAAAATTAGACTTGTCTCCAGAAGCAAGAGCAATTCTCTCTAATGTTGAAAATATTTCTAAAAAAGAAAATAAAAATGAAGCCAAGCCAAAAGGCCGCTCTATTAATGACCTAAGAGGCAGAGGCAAAAATAAAAAGAGGGTAGCAAGAAGAAGAACAGCAAGTTCAAATCAGATTGCAATGAGACGCGATCAAGGTAGAGATGGTCGTTAAAAAAATACAAAAACAGGAAAAGACTGGCATATATAATGCCAGTCTTTTGTTTTTAGACTAAATATTCATAAAAAATTTGTTTATTTATTTAAGTTAGATTGTTATTCTTAATGTGAATTATTCAAAAGAGTGAGCCAACAAACAAGGCGTAGAAGAGAATATTTAGCCCTTTGCAGGAGAGACGGTTTAAATGATTTCTATAATAAGAATAGTGTTTATTATGTTGGGTGTAAGTGCCATTTCCTTAGGTGGATCTGGCGTTCAAAGCTCAAACTCTATAATGCAAGGTGGTGGTTTCGTCTCCTTATTAGTTGGTGCAATTATAATGTTTTTTATTGCACGAATTGTTTGGCGCTCGGTTGGTTGTCTTGTCACAAGTGTGTTTTTGGTAGTTGTTTTATATTTTGTAGCTTCATCAAGCGGGTTATTAAATAATGGCGTTGGTGGGTTGGTTGAAAAAACAGGCTTGAGTGAAGTTCTCTCAAATAATAATGTTAAGACTCCAGAGCAATATCCTGCAGCTCACATTAACACTTCTCAACAGCAAGAAGCCCCTCAGAATGAGCAGGTTGCAGATACAACCCTTTATGGGCAAGCAACTGTTGTGAACGCAAACACTGTGCAGATTCAAGGCTTTATGTTTAAGTTTATGGGGCTTGATGCTCCAGATCCAAACCAAATATGCCCAAAAGTTAGCGGGGCTACATATGCTTGTGGCGTTGAAGCTGCTAATGTTTTGAAAAAACTAATTGGCGCATCTCCTTTAACCTGTATTGTAAAAGGCAAAAATGCGGATAATTCACTATATGGAGTATGTTCAGTTGGTAGCTATGATGTTGGCGCGGCCTTAGTGAGTGTGGGTTGGGCGTTAGCTTATCCAGACGATAAAACCAGCGTTTATATGCCATATCAAAAACAAGCTATGAGTAAAAAGGTTGGTTTGTGGAGTGAGGCGGAATTTGCTAAGCCATGGGAATGGCGCGAGTTGATGAAAAACACTAAAAGAGCGTGGTGAAGACCACAAAAGGGTTAGGTTATAGCCTAAAATATAGTGTTTTTTATACGAATCTCTTAATGGAAAAAAACTATTTTTGGTGTAGAGTATTATATTATGTTTTCGACTTAGGGGGTTGTCTACAATGTATCCAGAAAGTAAAAAACTATCATTGTTCTTAGAAACAGAAGAAGATACCGTTAAGTTCGGTAGGGCTTTGTCTGGTCTTCTAGATAAAGGTGATATTATCGCCCTACAGGGAACTCTAGGGTCTGGTAAAAGTGTTCTTGCCAGATCAATAATTAGGGCGTTATGTGGACAAGACGAAGAAGTTCCTTCTCCTACCTTTACACTTGCTCAATTGTATCAATCAAACACGGGCAAAAACCTTAAAATTTGGCACTTTGACTTATATAGGCTAGAGGTTCCAGAAGAGGTGTTTGAGCTAGGAATGGATGATGCTTGGACATCAGGTGGAGTCTCTTTAATTGAATGGCCACATAAAATTGGTGGATACATGCCACTTGTGCGTCTTGATATCACAATAGATGTTGCAAATAACAAAGATGGAAAGCCTCTGGCTAGAGAAGTGCTTCTAACTGGATATGGAGCAGACTGGATTAATCGTCTTGATCAGTTGCAGAAAATTAAAGAGCACGCTTAAGTTAAATTAACATATATTTCACCTTAAGATTATAGAATCTCACCACCTGTTTTAAGATGATGAGATTTTTTTATGAGCGATAGAAATACTTTAATTGAGATTTTTTTACAAAATAATGGTTGGGGCGGAGCTGAGCGTAATATTCTAGCTGCCGATGCTTCTTTTAGAACCTATGACAGACTCCACAAAGATGGTAAATCTGCGGTTTTAATGAATGCACCACCACCAAAAGAAAAGGTTGAGCCATTTATAAAAATAGACAAGCATTTACGGAGCTTGGGCTTGAGTGCGCCAGAAATTTTGGCTGAAGATATTGAAAATGGTTTGTTGTTATTAGAAGACTTTGGCGATGATACTTATACCAAACTCTTAAAAAATGGAGCAAGTGAAGCCGAATTATATAAAATGGCTGTAGATGTTATGGTTTATTTTAATTTAAAAGATAAGTCAGAAACTATACCTGCAAACCACCCATCTTATACCGATGAAATGTTTACAAATGATGCTTTGTTGCTAGTTGATTGGTATATGCCAAGCATCTTTGGCAAAACAATTGATGAGGGCAAAAGGCAGGAATATATAGATTTGTGGCGTAAAATATTACCGCTTGCTCGCAATGTTGAAGACAGCCTTATAATTAGGGATTATCACGTTGATAATTTAATGAAGTTAAAAGGCAAAGAAGGCTTGCAAACTTGCGGAATTTTAGATTTTCAAGACGCTGTTTCTGGCCCAATCTCATATGACATGATGTCATTGATGGAAGATGCAAGAAGGGATATAAATCCAGCATTTGTTGAAGCAATGCGTGATTATTACTTGAGCGAAATGAAAAAAAATGGCAAAGAAGTTGATCCTCAAGCGTTTAAAACATCATGGGCAATTTTAGGTGCTTGTCGCCACGCTAAAGTGATAGGTATTTTTACAAGACTTTGTGTGAGGGATAATAAACCAAAGTATCTTTGTCATATTCAAAGAGTTTGGAGCTTGTTAGAGCGTTCATTAGAGCATGAAGCCCTAAAAGATATTAAAAACTGGATTGATGTTAATATTCCTAAAGATAAGAGGATTACCCCTACATGCCCATAATCTCTGATAAAGCGATGGTGCTTGCCGCTGGTCGTGGCACCAGAATGCGTGAACTAACTAATGAACTACCAAAACCATTGATTAAAGTAGCGGGTAAAAGCTTAATAGATAGCGTAATTGATAAAATTAGTGACTTTGGGGTAAAAAATGTCGTGGTTAACCTTTGCTATCAAGGGGAAAAACTTAAAAGCCATTTAGAAGAACGTTCAGATGTTAAATTTGATTTTTCATGGGAAGATGAGGCTTTAGAAACAGGCGGTGGCGTAAAACATGCTTTGCCATTATTAGAGCAAAGGCCAATGTTTGTTTTAAATAGCGATCCATTATGGACTGAAGAGGGTGAAAAACCGATTTTGACTCGCATGGCTGAAGCGTGGAATCCAGAGACTATGGATGTTTTGTTGATGTTTGTGGCAAAAGAAGACACCTATGGCAATGATGGCACGGGCGATTATTATATTGAAAATGGCAAACCCAGACGCAGAGATTATGCGGTTGAAAATTCAGCTC